>CAZMQP010000053.1:0-2618 GCA_964568385.1 uncultured bacterium | reverse complement strand
TACGCCGCATGTTCGCTGGAGATCGGTTGTGCGATCGGGATCGCGATGGCGTGGAGTGATCTCGAACCGCTGCTCTTCTGGAAGCCGGCGGACGCGGTCGTGATGCAGTCCGATGTCGAGCGCATCCGCGTGCGGAGCTCCGTGCCGGGCGGCGTGAGCCGGTTCCGGACGCGTGTGGTGTGGCGTCCGCGCATCCTGTACCGCTGGATGGCGGGAGGCCGCTGGCACACGGGCGATCAGTACGCGCTCCGTTCGCCGGTGTTCCGCCGCCGCGCCGGTGCATGGGACATCGCGCATCGGTTCTCCGGGGAGCAGCCGGTGACGGCGTGGGTCGACCCTCGGGATCCGTCCCAGGCCGTCCTCGATCGCGCGCCCGGGTTCGTTCCGTTCCTGTTCCTCGCGGTCGTGGGCGTGCTCGCCGCGCTCACCGCGTGGGTCGAGGGATCACGGCGCCGCACCCCGGCGCCCTCGCGACGGATCCCGGCTCGCGGCCAACGCGAGGCCGCGTAACGCCTCGTCGCCGCAGCCGCGGTGCTACCAGAGCCTCGGTGCCCAGTGTGCCGTCTGCTCCATTCGCGCCCGCCACGTCTCACCGTGCCGCTCGAGCAGCAGCTGGTCCTCGCGCCGGCACCACCACGCGCTCGTCAGGATCGCGGGCAGCGTGAGCGCGAGCCAACCCCACGGCACACCCACCGCGAGCGGCAGCGCGATATAGAAGAGGATGCGCGCGGCCACATCGGGCTGCCGCACGCGAGCGACGCCGTGGCGGGTCGCGTAGCGCAGCCCCATCGCGACGAACGCCAACGCGATGCCGGCGGCATTGCCCGCGCCATCCCAGAGCGGCCCGCCGTATGGGCGGATCAGGAGGTAGAACGCGGTCAGCGAGGTCGCGACCACGATCCCGAACCGGCGCGGCGGGCGCACATGTGCACGCATCGCGTCTCCGCCCGCGTGGCGGGCGAGATGGTCCGCGATCGAGTAGCAGGCGATCAGCGTTCCGCTCGTCGCGAACCGCAGCAATGAGTTCGAGAAATCCAACGCGATCCTCCGTGAGCCGGGCGCATGACCCGGAGCCCCAGAGGAGTATCGGAAAGCGTGGCGAGGACTCAAGTGCTGAGCGATACGGGTGCGCTGACCAGGGGGTGGTGGGGCGGACGCCCCGCGACGCGGGATGAACGCGGAGAGATCATTCCGGCAGTCCAAAAGCCCGTGCAACGCTGTGGTCATGGATCCGACAACGGCTTTATCGACAACACTTTAGCGGCCGCATTCCGGCGACCCAACGCCGAATCCGTGTCTGCACACCGGCATCGAACAAACCCGCATGCGCCACTCCAAGGTCGCATGGCCGCATCCCACGAACATCACTTCCTGTGAAAGGGAATCGACAATGAAGATCCGCAAGCACCTCCTCATGGCCGCCGCGATGCTCGCGGTCTCGGCTCTGCCTGCTTTTGCTGCGAACGCTGGTCTTGGTTACTTCCGTCCCGAGGCGCCGGTCGGCGGCCGCGTGTGGTTCAACGACAAGACGGCGCTCGATCTCGGCATCGGCTTCAACTACAACAAGCCGGATGGTGGCGATGCACAGACCGGCTACCTGTTCGACGCCGGTCTTCCGTTCGTCGTGCATGAGTCGGGTGCGGCCAAGTTCTTCATCCGCCCGGGCTTCTCGTATGCCTCGACGCCGTCGCCGGTCGTCGCGGATCCTGACAACAAGACGACGCAGTTCTGGGTGAGCGGTTCGTTCGGTGTGGAGTACTTCTTCACCGAGCGCTTCAGCATCCAGGCCGCGCATGGCGTCGCGTTCAAGTCGGTCGATCCGGACCAGGCGGGCACGAAGTCGACCGCGTTCGAGACCGAGGACTTCGGCCTCTCGAACATCGGCTTCCACTACTACTTCGGCGGCAAGTAAGCCGGAGCGACGAAGTGGCCCGCGCGAAGGCGGCCTGAGTGCGGGTCCGAGAGGGCGGGGGAGGAGACTCCCCCGCCTTTCTCATGTCTGGTCAGGATGGACTCGCGGCGTGATGCCCATCTCCTGTACCTTCGCGCGCATGAGCCCTTCCAGCGACATCGCCGTCCGCATCCAGCGTCTGCCGCACGCCATGGAGCTGCCGCTCCCCGCCTACGAGACCGCCGGCGCTGCCGGGATGGACGTGCGGGCCGCGGTGCAAGAGACCGTGCTGCTCGCGCCCGGCGCGATCGCGCTCGTTCCCACCGGACTCGTGCTCGAGGTGCCGGAGGGTTTCGAGATGCAGGTGCGTCCGCGCTCCGGTCTGGCGGCGAAGCATGGCATCACGCTCCCGAACAGTCCGGCGACGATCGACTCGGATTACCGCGGAGAGGTGCGCGTCATCGTGCAGAACCTGGGCGCCGCGCCGTTCCCGATCGAACGCGGACTCCGCATCGCGCAGTTCGTGCTGCAGCGCGTGCCGCGTGTGACGTGGGTCGAGGCCGGCGAACTCACGGCCACGAGCCGCGGCGCCGGCGGGTTCGGACACACCGGCACCGCGTAGCCCCCGACCTAGTGGAGGTGGGCCTCCACGAACCACAGGTCCTTGTCGACCGCGCGTGAGATCTCGGTCGCCAGATCGGCCGAGCCGGCGTCCCCGAGCCTGGTG
>CAZMQP010000052.1:0-12000 GCA_964568385.1 uncultured bacterium | reverse complement strand
AAGATCGTCGCCGAGAAGGGCAGCCATCGCGTGCTCGGTCTGCACATCGTCGGGCAGGTAGGTCATATTATAGCTGCCGAAGCGCTTACTGCGCGGGAACAGCTTCGACAGGCCGATCGCGTGGTAGATAAATGCGCCGGGTGTTGGGAACGAGCGCCGGCAGGCCAGGTCGAGCGTACCGTCGGCCATCAGCAGCTTGGGGCCGCACGCGCCGACCGCGGGTCAACCTCGCGGCCTACCGCCGCATCTCGCGCAAGGCGGGCAAGGTGTGGCGCGAGCTGGGCGCGCTGCAGTACTGCGAGTGCGTCGGCGATGACCTCGCCGTGAAGGGCATGATGCCGTTCACGCGCAGCGTCAAGCTCAAGCCGGGCGAGACCGTGGTGTTCGCGTGGATCACCTACCGGAGCAAGGCGCAGCGCGACAAGGTGAACGCCGCCGTCATGAAGGATCCGCGCATGGCGGACATGGGCGCCATGGCCGACGTGTTCGACTACAAGCGCATGCTCTGCGGCGGTTTCAGGACCATCGTGGACGTCTGAGGCCCAAGGCCCGGGGGAGCGCCCCGCCTTCGGGGGTCCCGGGGCCGTGAGGCTAAGCGCCGCAAGGACTTCCCGGCCGATCGGCTGCGCGGTAGTCTGGCCGCATGCTCGGAACGATGGTCGCGCACTACCGGATCCTCTCCGAACTGGGCGCCGGCGGGATGGGGGTGGTCCATCTCGCCGAGGACACCCGGCTCGGACGCCGCGTCGCCATCAAGTTCCTGCCCGACGCGATGAGCCGCGACGCCTCGGCCCGCCAGCGCTTCCTGGCCGAGGCCCGTGCCGCCTCGGCGCTCGACCACCCCAACGTGTGCGCCATCCACCAGGTGGACGAGACGCCCGATGGCCGCGTCTTCATGGTGATGGGCTACTACGAAGGCGAGACGCTCGACCGGGCGCTCGCCCGCGGACCGCTGCCGGCGCGGAGGGCGCTCGAGTACGTGGCCCAGCTCGCGGACGGCCTGGCGGCGGCACACGCCCGCGGGATCGTGCACCGCGACCTCAAGCCGTCGAACCTGATGCTCACGCTCGACGGCACCATCAAGATCCTGGACTTCGGGCTCGCCCGCGTCGCGGAGGGGGAGGGGCTGACGCAGACGGGCACGTCGCTCGGGACGCCGAGCTACATGTCGCCCGAGCAGGTGCGCGATTCGCACGTGGATCATCGCGCCGACCTGTGGTCGGCCGGCGTCGTGCTGTTCGAACTGCTCACCGGCACGCGGCCGTTCCAGGGCGCCAGCATGGCCGCCGTGCTCTACGCCATCGCACACGAGGAGGCGCCCGCGCTGGGTGCGTCGCCGGGCGCGATGACCGCGGGCGTGCAGCGCATCCTCGAGCGGTGCCTGCAGAAGGACCCGGCCCGCCGCTACGCCTCGGCGCGCGACCTGGCGGCCGACCTGCGCGCCGAGATGGGCCGGCTCGGCGAGCTCGAGGACGCGGTGACGATGAGCGTGGTCGTGCCGCCGCGGGCCCGGCGCCGCCTGCCGCGCGCGCTCGTCCCCGCCGCGGCCGTGACCGTGCTCGCGCTGGCGGGCTGGGGCGCCAAGGCGTGGTTCGACGCGCACCCGCGCGACACGCTCCGCGTCGCCGTGCCGGCCGTGAGCGTGCGGTCCGCGGGGCCCGCCGACTCGCTCGAGGGCGCGCTCGCCGCCTCGAACGTGCAGGGCACGCTGCTGCGCGGGCTCGCCGGACTGCGCGGGGTGTCGCCGCTCGATGGCTCCGGGCTCGAGGGGGTGGCGCCCTCGCCGCTCGCGATCGCCCAGACGCTGGCCGCGGACGAGGCGCTGTTCGCCACGCTCACCGCGCTGCCCGACGAGTGGCAGGTGTCGCTGCGGCGTGTGCGCGTCGCCGATTCGACCGTGGTGTGGGCGAGCGACCTCACCGTGGCCCGGCGGCCGGCGCTGGCGCTGGCCGATGCGCTCGCGGCCCGCCTGGTGCAGGGGTTCCCGCAGCACCCGCCGCGCGAGGGCGCGCGCCCAGGCGACATCTCGGCCGAGGACTACGCCGAGTTCCTCGACCTGTCGCACCTCTTCCACACCACGCATGCACGCGGCGTCGAACCCTCCGAGGTCCTGCGGCGGCTGGACCGCCTGCTCGGCCGGGCGCCGCGGTTCCTGCCGGTCAGCCTGCTCGACCACGTCTATGCGCAGGACCAGTTCGAGACCACGCGCGATCCGGCCATGCTCGAGCGCGCGCAGCGCGCGGCGGAGCGGGCCCGGCGCCTGGCGCCGGCCGATCCGCGGCCGCTCATGGCCAGCGTGGACGGCGCGCTGCTCGCCGGCGACACCACGGCGGCGCGGGCGTGGCTCGCCCAGCTTCGCGCGGCGGCGCCCGGCGACGCCGATGTCGAGTTCCGCGAGGCGCGCCTGCTCGAGAGCATGGGGCAGGTGGACGCGGCGCGCGCGCGGCTCGAGGCCCTCGTGCGCCGCCGGCCGGTGCGCGTGTACCAGGAGCGGCTGGCGCGGCTCGAATACCAGAGCGGCCGCTACGACCAGGCCCGCCAGCATCTGACGCAGCTGCTCGAACGCTACCCGGACTACGTCTTCCCGCGCTCCTACCTGGCGCAGCTCGAGCTGCTGTACGGCAGTCCGGCCCGCGCCGAGAGCCTGTACACGTCGCTCGCCGCGCGCTACCCGCGCATCGTGTACCTCTCGAACCTGGCGCTCGCCCAGATGCTGCTCGGCCGCTACGCGCCGGCGATCGCGAACCTCGAGCAGGCGCTGGCGCAGAATCCCGGCAACGCCGACGTGCGCATCAACCTCGCCGACTGCCTGCAGCTCTCGGGCGAGCGGGACCGCGCCGCCGCGATCTACCGCGCCATCCTCGCCGACAGCGAGCGCGAGGCCGATCGCGACAGCCCGGCGAACCTGCTGCGGCGCGCGCAGTGCCTGGCGCACCTGGGCCGCGCCGAACCCGCCGTGGCGGCGGTGCAGCAGGCGCTGCGCACGAGCGCCGACGACCCCGACGCGCTGTTCCAGTCGGCGCTCGTCTATGCCCTCGCCGGCGAGCGCGTCTCGGCGCTGGCCTCGGCGCGGCGCGCGGTCGAGGCGGGACTGCAGCCGCGCTGGCTGACGCTGCCGTGGTTCGGCGGCCTGCGCGAGGACGCCGCGTTCGACTCGCTGGTGTCGGGGGCCGCGGCCGCCTCGTAGCGGCGGCGGGGCGGGCCGGCCGCGAACCCTTCGCGGCCGGCGCCCGCGGGCCTCAGACGGGGCCGGAGCCGCCGCCGTCGTTGATGATGCGCGGATCGCTGCCCGCGCACTGCCCCGTGGCCGGATTGACCACGAGGATGCCGTAGTCGAACGACTGCTGGGTGTCGCCCTGGTTGTTGTCGTTCACGGTGATCTTGCCGTTGTTGTCGGCGTACACCACGCCGTCGATGCCGTCGGCGCCGTTGGGGTAGCCGATCAGCGAGAACTTGAGGAGCCGCCACCCGGGCGCGCTGTTGCTGGAGAGGTCGAACTTGATCTTCGCGTTCGTCTTCTTGGGCATCTCGATGGGGTCCATCGAGTAGGCGAACGTGCCCGTGCAGACGGCGTAGGTGACGCCGTTGACGGTGAGCGACTGCGGCGGGTTCACGGCCACGGGCGACGTGAACGTCACCGTGCAGCTCTTGTCGTTGTTGTCGCCGGCGGCGGCGGCGGCCATCGCCGTCTTGCGGACGATGGAGGAGTGGATGAGCGTGGTCGGCATGTGGGCTCCTCGCTCCCGAGGGGAGCGGCTCGAGGGGCTGCGCCCAGTCCGTCTGGGCGCAGGTGGGGCTCCCGGACCGGCTGCGGCCCGTCGCGGGACCGGGCCCCCGACGCTACTCCCGGGTGAGCGGGCCCACAACCACCATTCCGCAGCGGCGATGGGTGCCGGGTTACAGGGCGCCGGGCGCGCATGCGTCTCGTGCGCCGGCACTTGCGGGGACGGCGCGCGGGGATATGATGCGCCCGGGCTCATCGTCTGGCGGCGCCACGCGCGCGCCGGATCCCGACCGGCCGCTCACGGAGGCACCGAACCGACGTGACGCTCGACCTCGGCCGCAAGGGACCGCCGCTGGCGCTCATCCTCCTCTCCATCGGCCTCGCCGTCTCGGGCGCGCGCACGGTGTCGTCGCTGCCCACCTATGCGGCGCGCACCGGGCTCGATTGCCGTTCGTGCCATTTCGATCCCAACGGCGGCGGCCCGCGCAACACACTCGGCTTCGTGTACGCCAAGCAGCGGCACGACCTCGCGCCCGACCCCGAGCCCAAGTGGGCGGATCTGCCGGCCACCAACGCCATCGGCGAGGCGCTCTACATCGGCACCAACACGCGGCTCCTCTACCTGGGCTCCGGGCGCTGGGACGACGTGCAGGTGTCGTCGTTCTTCCAGATGCAGGGAGCGCTCAGCGTGGTGCTGCAGCCGCACCCGAACCTGGCCATGGTCATGGTGCGCGACTACGGCGAGTTCTCGGGCGACCTCACGCGCGACCTCTACGGGCTCATCCAGGACAGCGGCGGCCGCTACTACGTGAAGGCCGGCCGCATCCGCGGCGTGTTCGGGCTGCGGCAGGACGATCACACTGCCGGCACGCGCAGCGGATTCCTCACCGCCACCGCGGGCGGCACGGGCGGCTTCCTGCCCTACGACGCGCGTGCCGTGTTCTCGGGGCTCGAAGCCGGCGTCACGCAGGGGGACGTGTCCTTCTCGGCCTCGCTCACGAACGGCGGCAGCGCGTTCGCCAGCCCCGCGCAGGCGGTGGCCGCCAAGCTGTCGCATGCCGTGCCGTATGGCCGCATCGGGTTGTCGGTGTACGACCACATGCTGACCACGACCCGCTCACGCAGCACGCGCTGGAGCGGCTACGGGCTGGCGCGAGTGCCCGGCCTGCCCGATCTCACGCTGCAGGGCGAGATCGGCTTCGGCACCGATGACCCCGGCGACGGCACCAAGCGCAATCTGCTGGCGACGTTCGTGCAGACGGATTACCGCCTGCATCGCGCCGTGACGCTGCGTGCGCGCTACGACTTCTCGGACCGCTTCCGCAGCACGCCCGGCAACGCCTCCGAGCGGTTCGCCGCCGAGGGCGAGTTCACGCTGGTGCCGTTCGCCGACCTCAAGCTCGGCTACCGCGAGGTCGTGCCCGAGACCTCGCCCAACGAGCACCAGATCATCGCCATGGTGCACCTCTACTACTGACATGACCGCCCGCCGCCTCGCATCCGCCCTCGCCGTCCCGGTGCTGCTGCTGGCGCTCGCGGCGCTCGGCTGCACCGAGAAACTGCCGGCGCCCACGACGCCGCCGGCGCCCACCGGCCCGCCCGTGATGCCCGATTCGATCCAGGCGATCTTCAACTCCCGGTGCGTGGGCTGTCACTCGGGCGGCGCGCCCTCGGGCGGACTCGACCTGAGCGCCGCGGTGTCCTACGACAACACCATCAACAGGCCCTCCACGCGCTGCGCGCCGCTGGATCTCATCGAGCCGTTCGATCCCGCCGCGAGCTGCCTGGTGAGGCGCATCGAGGGCACGGTGACCCCGCGCATGCCGCTCGGGACGAGCGCGCTTTCCGCCGCCGACATCGCCAGGATCCGCAGCTGGATCTCGCAGGGCGCGCCGGGCACGGTGACGGCCCCGGCGCTGCGGGCCTCCCGCACTCCCGGCCGCTGACGCCGGGCCACGGCCCGGCCGCCGCGCCCCGGGGCCTCAAGTCCCCGCGCGCCCGCGCCGATGACCCGCCCGACCTCGGGGCGCACGTTCCGGCGCCTGCGGTGGCCCCCTCGGATGACCCCAACGGACGGAGTCCATCCCATGCGGCTGCCCCGCCTCGCCCGCCGGCACCTTCCGATGTTCCTCGCCGCGGCACTGCTCGCCGCCCCTGCGGGCGCCGCACGCACCGCCCTCGCGGCCGCGGCCGCGCCTGCCGCATCGCCCGCTCCCGCCGAGGAGTTCCTCGTCACGCTGATCGCCGCGCAGCAGATCGACCGCTTCAACGCGGGACTGGCCGCCTCGCAGAACGCGGTCGCCGCGGGCGGCATGGTGCTCGGGCTCGATGTGGACATGCGCGTGGCCGAGATCCCCGTCTCGCGCAACCGGGCGGCCGCGCGTCCGATCGTGAGCGTCACCGGCCGCCTGCTCGCGGGCGAGCGCGTGCTGGCTCAGAGCGTCGCGACCGCGACCGACACGACGACGGGAGAGGCCCCCGATTCGATCGTGGTGTTCCCGGACGCCAAGTCCGTCGAGATGATGGCGGGCCTGCGCATCGCGTACCCCATCCAGATGCGCGCTGGCGTGGCGCAGACGGCGGTGGTGCTCACGGCCGAGGCGGGCGCCACGTTCGCCGAGCACATGACCGGCGACCTGCTCTCCACCACCCGGTACGGGCTCGGATTCGAGCGCATGGCGGGCACCTTCGCGGGCTCGCGCGTCGAGGTGCTGAGCGGGCGCAATGAGAGTTTCGGCGCCCGGCATGCGAGCGGCCGCTACACGGTGCACGTGCGGGTCCGCGGCTCGCTCGCGGCCGCCGACGGCGCCACGATGGCGCGCAGCCATCTCGGCGCGTTCGTGGACCTCGAGGTGGATACCGACAACAAGGGCGGCCCCGACGGGGTGCGGGCGCTGATGGGGCTGACGCTCGATGGCGCCGGACTGTTCGGCGCGGCGCGGGGACTGCTGGGGATGTGAGTGTGGGCGGGAGCAAGCGAACGGCCGCGCCCGGGACCTGTCGAGCGCGGCCGTTCGGCGACTGCGCCGCCCTCAGCGCAGAAGAACGAAGCGCCTCCGCGCCGAGTCGGTCCCGTGGCTCAGGCGCACGAAGTAGGTTCCCACGGCGACTGGCATTCCCCGGTCGTCCCTTCCATCCCAGGTGGCATGATGTCCGCCCGAGCGCTCTCGCCCCTTCACGAGGGTCCGAACGCGGGAGCCTTGGACACTGAAGACCGCGAGCTCAGTCACGCCCTCGGTCGCGAGCGAGTAGGTGATCGCGACCGTCCTGATGGCCGGATTCGGGTCGATCCTCCGAAGCTCGAACCGGTGACCGGTAGGCGATGAAGCAAGAGCCGGCTCGGCCTCGCGGATGAGTGCCGAGGAGCCCTCCACGCGTCCCGTGATCCTCAGGAAGCGGACGCGAGTCCGGTCTTCTGGGCTGGGGGGCGTGACGAAGCGCAGCACTCGAGGCGTACTGGGCTCGATACGGACCGCTTCCTGATCGATGGCTCGGAGCACCGTGGCAGCCGATGCTCCATCGACCGCTTCGACTTCCGACTCGTGAATCGTGAACGAGGCCTGATCCATTGGTGACCACAGGACACGGGCCGCGGCCTTGAAGATGGTCGGTGATGTGAAATGGAGTCGAACCGTGTCGGCGACAACCCCTGACGAGGCCAGAGCATCCATCCCGCGCCTCGGGTGAAGCCGATCGACCACGCTCCAGCCCGCTCCCGCCCGGACCAGGACCTCGACGCCTTCGGGACCAGCAGGGCCGCCCTGCTGGCAGTGCAAGATGACTCCTCGCGCCTCGTGAGTCGGAGCGAACGACAACTCCACGACGGATCCTGACTCGAGAAGAAGCTGCTCTTGTCCGACGAGGGTCCACTCCGGCCCGCTGATCGACTCGATGCGGTTGGGGGCAGCCGTTCGCCCGAACAGGAGTCCCGCGGTACCGGCCGCAGCGATCATCCCCTCCAGGTGATCCACCGTGATCAGTTGGGCACGGTCCAACCGTGCACCGTTCGGTGCTCCTGACCGCACGATCACCTCGCACTCGCCTGTCGCGGTCGCAGGCAGCTCGGGCAAGCTGGCAACCTGGGATGCCCACTCGGAGCCACCAGCGCCATCGAGGAATGAATTGCTGCGGCTCGACTGGTTCGAGGTCCATCCGTTCACCTCACGCACCCCGGATGCTTCGGCCGACCGGAAGCCCCCTCCGCCTTGTCCTCCACCCGATAGCGGATCCTCACAGTAGCCGCCATCCGAAATCGAGATGAGAATGAGTCTTGAATCGAGGCCGCCTCGCGGATCACGCGCGCGGAACACGGCCTCGTACTCGCCGACGACCGGGTGCTGCCACCGGAAGACATTCCCTTGCACGATCTGAGCGCCCGGCGGCGCGTAGGCCATACTCCACGACAGCGGCTCACCATCCGGATCGGATGCGGGCAGTCCGATCTGCATCGGCAGGCACGCGTAACCGACCTGGGTCGACAGGGCGCCGATGGACGGTGGGACGTTGTCCTCGATCCGGCCCCAGTGGATCTGCGACTTGCCATTGGCCCTGAAGGCCTGTGCGGCGACTCGCGTGCCCCGCGGGCTGATCCGCGGAGCATCCATGTTCATCGCGGTGCGATTGAATCGGAACGTTGTGTCGCGAGTCGCGCTCGGGGCCACATAGAGTGCGATGCGAGGTGCAAGGAGCGGAGGCGCCCCCGCCGGTGTCGTGGCAGGCAGAGGACTGATCGTCGCCAGGGCATTCGGGCCCAGGCCCATGTGGAGATCGAAGCTGTTGACTGCGAGCGGATGATCCTCGAGCAGCGTCCACGCGCCGCCGAACTTCGACACGGAGTGGATGCGGTTCCCGGCATTCGCCTTCGCGACGTAGATGCTGTTCCCAGTTGGACTCCACCTCGGCCGACAGGCCCCATTCGTGAGCGTGCCTACGTTCGCGATGAGCATGTCACCCGTGCCTTCCACCGAGACCCAGCGGAGGTCCCAATTGCCCGGCGAGGAGCTGTGAAGATAGGCGATGCCCTTGCCATCGGGTTGGAATGCCGGAAAGGCCTCGCAGCCCGGGTGCGAGGTCAGCTGCATCGCCGAGGCGCTGTTCGTTGGGGCCAGCGGCGTGAGATACAGATTCGTCTCGTTCGCCTGCTGGGGATTCGGGATTCCCTCGTAGACGACCAGATCGGCGAAGGGCGAGCAGTCGGGGTAGAGCTGCGAGATCTGTTGCTGGTTGAGTGCCTGCGGCGCACCTCCCGTGATCGACTTCCGCCAGAGCCGAACGAGGCCGGTGGGTTCCGCAGACGAGAACACCAAGGTCGTGTCATCGCGTGCCCATGCGGGCGTCGCGCGCAGGGAGTCGCCCGCGGCGAACAGGGGCGTTGCCACGAATGGTTCGGGTGACTCTCTCAGGTCCAGGTCGAGGCGATAGGGGAGGGCGTCACGCGTCAGGGAATTGAGGTCGTTTCCCCAGCCCTGGATCCGCCCATCCGAGATGGTGAGCACCAGCACCGCCACCTGGGAGGATTGTCCGAAGTCGGGGACCTCCAGCTCCACTTCGCTTGCCGTCGAGTCCAGCTCGATCGTCTGGATCCCGGTCGCGCCTGCGAGCCACTCGGGGCGGCGCCAGAGGATGCTCTCCTCGGCTGCCGTGGTGTCGGCGTGCATGTAGGTCAGGAAGGAAGCGTGCAGCCGGCCGCCTCCGCCGAAGCTGCCAGGGGCGACACGAAGTGCAGCGAGCGGCGTGATCCGTGCCACCAGGCGGCGATTCTGCAGTCGAAGCGCGCTGTCCGCTCGGATCACCCAGTAGTTCGCCCCCGCCTGCGAGAGCGCGAGACCTCGGGATCCCCCATGAAGTGTGCGTGTGTGGCGGAATGTCCTCGGCGTGGTGATCTCCGCTTGCGTCAGGGTCACCACTTGAGGGAGCGCATCGACGTCATCGGCGAACGTCCCAGCGAAGGAGGTCCATGCTTTGAGGTTCACACTGGGCTTGAACCCGGACCAGGCAGGGAAGCCGAACTGGCCCTCGGCGACCGCGGGGTTGTCGGCGAACATCGCCATGCGCCAATAATGCAGCAGGACGCCGACACGGTCGCTTCCGGGAAGGGGAACGCCGCCCGGGCGGAAGTACTGCTTCGTCGCGCACGTCGCGCACTGAGCATCCGTCAGGAAGTCACCCAGTTGCTGGAGCCCCCCGCTGTTCGCTCGGGCTTTGGCCCACTTGTAGAGCAGGTCGTCTCGCATGCCCGCGAGCGTGCGATTGGTGTCGGCATTGAGAAAGTTGTAGGCCACGTAGGCCATGAAGCCCGTGCGCGCTTGGTATTCGTTGGGCATCGGGAAGTTGTAGGGGAACTCGCTGGTCGGGTTGAGATCGTAGTGGCCTCCCACGACCTCCGCAGCGCCGGACCAGAACTCCGTGCCATTGGCCGGTGCCTGGAACGGAGGGAGCATGTGCTGGAACTCGTGGTGGAAGTAGGTTTGATACGACGTTCGCGCCCGTGTCCAACCGGTTCCGAGTGTGTCGACCTCCGAGC
This sequence comes from uncultured bacterium, assembly GCA_964568385.1. Taxonomy (GTDB): domain Bacteria; phylum Eisenbacteria; class RBG-16-71-46; order RBG-16-71-46; family RBG-16-71-46; genus CADEFY01. Next base: position 1,753 of record CAZMQP010000052.1, on the reverse strand, counting down.
CGATGGGCGGGCCATCGAGGCTTATGGAATTGGCAGCGAGCGCGGTGTCCGCCGGCCAGCCGGTGGTGAGGTCCTCGCCGAGTGCGTTCCAGCCGGAAGGATGTTGGCCACCGTAGTTCCTCGGCCCGTTAGGGGTCTGATAGAGGCGGTTCGGGACAGTCAGATAGAGATCCACGTGCCCGCGGTCCTGGACGGAGTAGCTGCTAGCCACGGTTCCGACGCCCAGGCGAAGCGGCGTCTGGCTCAGGTCGTCCGTCCAGTCCGAACCCTGGAGGCGGAAGTAGTCGTAGACGACTTCGAGCCCTCGGCCGGATGGCGCGATCGGGCTGATGCCGGTTCCGAGCAGGAGCATGCCTGCCCAGCCATCCAGTGTCCGATGCATCGGCGGCAAGAGCTTGGCTGCGAAGAGTGTGTCCCACCCGAACTCCAGGTCTCGATATCGGACGTCCACACCCGCAGTTCCCGGGCGATAGATTCCGAACTCGTTGGTCAGGTCTGAACTCGCTGAAGCTGCCGCGGTGGGTGTGCCGCACCGTTCGGGCTGCGCGTACATCGATCCGGGCGATAGCAGCAGTCCGACCAACGGGATCATCGCGAACGAACTCAATCGTCGCATGGGACCTCCTCGGCATCCCGCCGACCATGGCGTACGATGCACCGTTGTCCGGACCCCCGTCACGGAGCACCGGTGGCATCGAGGTACTCCGGATGCAAGTTCAAGATGCCTTGCCCCCCCCCCTGGCGCAAGTAGAGTCTGGGTGTGACACGCTGCTTCGCTACGTCATCCTCACTGTGTCTTCGAATCGCGGCCCTTCTCATCGTGGGGGCCCTCACGTCGGCTGTGCCGGTCGCATCGGCCGCTCCTCCCGGGCGTGAGTGGACCCCCGTGCGGCGACTGGTTCTCGCGGATCATGAGTGGATGCAGGGCAACCGATTCGAGCCGACGCTCGATGGCAGGCTCGAGCTGCTCGTGACCGGACGGGGGGGCACGAGTCCCGGCCGCACCTACGGAGTCACCTGGCAGGACACCTCGTGGCGTGTGCGCTGGCAGTTCGACTCGGGGGCTCTGCTCATCGCTCCGTGTCTGAACGACAGCGGCGTCCAGATGCTGGTGTATGCCACCCAGCCGACCGGCACGGGGCCCGGCCCGTTCTACATGGCGTTCGTCGAGGGGGACTCGGTGACGCCCCCCGACTCGATCGACGTCAAGTACAACGCCAACATCCTCACCGTGGGCGCACAAGGGCCGAACCTCCGATGGGCCGCCGTCACCGACCTCGAGGAGGGGAGTTCACGCGAGCTCCTCAAGCTCTACTCCAAGTCCATCCGAGCGCCGGTCGGAACCCCATGGAGGCGCCTGCGGACTCCCTTCGAGATCAGGAACGCCTCAGGCGTCTATGCCTCGATGGTGGCGAGAGGGGAGTCGACCTGCGTGGTGGTCTGGTACGACGGGTCGAACGAGAGCCCGGGGCTATCCTGGGGCGTGGTCAATGACACCGGATGGGTGCGTGAGCCGGAGCTTGTCCAGTGGTATCGCGCCGGAGACCGGCCTGTGATCAAGCGCTTGGCTTCGGGTGACGTGATTGTGATGTATGGCAATACCGACTCCGTGACCGTGATCCGCTCGCTTCGTGGAACGACCTGGTCCGGTCTTACTCCCTTGCGCTGGGCCTTCCCCTCGAGTCAATCGGCCGACTACTACCTCCTCTACTCGGCCGACATGAGCCTCGATCCTCGCCCGCTGCCGGTTCTC
>CAZMQP010000051.1:0-12001 GCA_964568385.1 uncultured bacterium | reverse complement strand
ACCTGTTCGACACCGCCGACGTGTCCGTGAAGGGCGCCGCCGAACGCGCGCTCGGCGACGCCATCCGCGACCTGCCGCGCGAGCAACTGGTGATCGCCACCAAGTGCATGGGGCGCGTGTGGGACGGCCCGCTCGGACGCGGGCTCTCGCGCAAGCACATCTTCGATGCGCTCGACCAGAGCCTCGAGCGGCTGGGGCTCGACTACGTGGACCTCTACCAGTTCCACGCCCCGGACGCCGACACCCCGATCGAGGAGTCGTTGCGCGCCTTCGAGGACCTGGTGCGTTCGGGCCGCGTGCGCCACGTGGGCTTCTCCAACTTCGACCACCATCCGCGGCTCGCCGACGAGGTCGCCCGCATCCAGAAGCGCGAGCGCTATCTGCCCATGATCTCGAGCCAGCCGCGCTACAGCCTGCTCGACCGGCACATCGAGCCGGGACACGCGGCCTACTGCCGGCGCCACGGCATCGGCATGATCGTGTACTCGCCGCTGGCGCAGGGCGTGCTCACCAACAAGTACGCCGGCGGCGCCCGGCCCGAGGGCAGCCGCGCCACCGGCGCGTTCGGCCACTTCCTCACCCAGGAGAAGGCGCTGACCGACGACAACGTGGCGGCCGCCGAGCGCTTCGGCGCCTGGTGCGCGGCGCGCGGCCTCGACCCGGCGCCGGTGGCGATCGCGTGGACGCTGCGGCATCCGCAGGTGGCCAGCGCCATCATCGGCGCCTCGTCGGTGGCGCAGCTGGAGCAGAACGTGCGCGCCACCGAGGTGCAGCTGAGCGAGGCCGACTGGCGCCAGGTCGAGGGCGCCATCGCCGGCCGGCCGGCGCGGGCCAAGGCCAAGCCCAAGCCCAAGGCGAAGGCCGGGCCCGCGGCGAAGCCGAGGCAGAGCCGCGCGCGCTGACCGCAGGCGCCTCGCCGCCGAGCCGGCCTCACGCCGGCTCGGCGGCCTCCGCGGCACCGCGCGCCAGGTCCACCCGCGACAGCAGCCACGCGCCGCCGAGGAAGAACGGCAGCAGCGTCAGCGTGGCGATCCGGCCGCCGCCCATGGCCTGCGTCACGAGTCCGAACACGAGCGGACCGATGACGCCGGCGAGTTTCTCGCTGACCGAGTAGAAGCCGAACATCTCGCCGGTGCGGCTGGCGGGCACGAGCGCGGCGAACATCGAGCGCGACAGCGCCTGCGTGCCGCCCTGCACCAGCGCCACCAGCCCCGCGAGCACCCAGAACTGCCACGGCTCGCTGAGGCCGTAGGCGAACACGGTGATCCCGGCGTAGCCCATGAGCCCCAGGATCACGGCGCGCTGAGCGCCGAGCGGTCCCGCCAGCCGCGCGAATGCGATCGCGGCCGGTGCGGCCAGCAACTGCACCATGAGCAGCGCGCCGATCAGGTGGCCGGTGCCGAACCCGAGCTCGGCGCCGTAGATGGCGGCCATCTTGACGATGGTGCCGATGCCGTCGGAGTAGAGCCAGAAGGCGACCAGGAACCGGAACAGCTGGGGCCGGCGGCGCACGTGCGTGAGCGTGTCCGCCAGCTGGCGGAACACCGCGCCGGGCAGCGCCGCGAGCGACGGCGCCGCGCGCTCGGCGGGCGGCTCGGGCACGCGGCGCAGCAGCGGCAGGGTGAACAGCAGCCACCACAGCGCGGTGCTGGCGAAGGCGATGCGCGTCGCCTCGCCCGCGCCCGCGAGACCGAAGCGCTGCGGCATCAGGAGCAGCGCCGCGTGCATCGCCAGCAGCAGGCCGCCGCCCAGGTAGCCCCACGCGAAGCCGCGCGCCGACAGGCGGTGCACGTCGGAGCCGCTCGCCACCGCCGGCAGCAGCGCGTCGTAGAGCACGTTGCCCATCGCGAACGCCACGAAGGCGACGGCGAACGCGACCAGCAGGCCGCGGTGGTCGCCGGCGGTCAGGCTGAGCGCCAGCGTGCCCGCGACGCCGACCAGCACGCATCCGAGCAGCAGCGGTTTGCGGCGGCCGAGCTGGTCGGCGGCCGCGCCCACGAGCGGCGCCAGCACGGCGGCCACGGCGAGCGCTGCGGCGCTGGCGTATCCCCACAGCGCCGTGGCCTCGTGCGCCGCCATGTGGCGGCCCGCCACGGCGGCGAAGAAGGGCGGCAGGATCGCGGAGACGACGCTCGTCTGGAAGCCCGAGTTGGCCACGTCATAGAGGCACCAGGCGTCCTGGGCGCGGCGTCGGGCGGTCGCGGGCGGGGGCGGCGGCATGACCGGGACCAGTAGCAGACGGACGGTGTAGTATCGAGCCCGCATGTCGGAACCCCAGGTCCTGATCGTCGGCGCAGGCGTCTCCGGACTCACCTGCGCGCGTGCCCTCGCGCAGGGCGGGCTGCCGCCGCGCGTCCTCGACCGCGCGCGCGGCGTGGGCGGCCGCTGCGCCACGCGCCGCGTGGACGGGCAGCCGGTGGACCACGGCGCCCCCTACCTGCACGGCACGCACGCCCCCTTCCTCGACGCCGTGCGCGAACTGGGCCTGCCCGGCCTCGTGCCCGGGTGGCCGCGCGAGGTGCGCGTGCCCCAGCTGGCCTGCGTGCCCGACGCGTTCTCCGAGGGCGCGGCGCGGTGGGGGATCGAGGCGGGCCTGTCGGTGCTCCCCAAGGCGCTCGCCGAGGGGCTCGACGTGCGGCTCGGGCAGCGCGTGACCGCCCTCGAGGCCGAGGGCGGCACGTTCGCCGCGATCACCGAGTCGGGCGAGCGGCACGCGGCGGGCACGCTCGTGCTGGCGGCCTCGCTCGCGCAGTCCCTCCAGCTGCTCGAGCCGCTCGCCGCCGCCTGGCCCGAGGCCGCCGCCGCGCACGAACGGCTCCGCCGCATCGAGGTGGTGCCCGTGCTCACGGTCATCGCCGGCTACCCGCTCGAGGCGCCGGCGCCGGCCTTCGACCTGTGGAGCCCGTTCGAGTCCACGATGATCCAGATGATCGTGCACGACTCGGCCAAGCGTCCGTCGCCGCGCCAACGCGTGCTCGTGCTGCACGCGCGCCCGCGGCTGTCACGGCGGTTCCTCGAGGCGCCGCCCGAGGACTGGGCGCGCGACCTCGTCTGGGAGGCGGGCGACCTGCTCGGCGAGTGGGCCGCGCGGCCGGCGTGGGTGCAGGCGCATCGCTGGCGCAGCGGCCGCGTGCGCGTGGGCGACCAGCTCGAGTCGCCGGTGGTGCTGCACGCGCGAGGCGGCGGCACGCTGGTGCTGGCGGGCGATGCGTTCGGCGGCTCGCCCGGGATCGAGGGGGCGCATCGCAGCGGCCTCGCCGCGGCGGGGATGCTGCTGGGCCGCGGCCGCGAGGCGGTCGCGGACTGACGCCCCCGACGCACGCACGCCGCCCCGGTCCGGCCGGAGCGGCGTGCGTGCGATCGGTGCGGCTGCGTGCGGCGGGCGGCTACCAGCGCGGAGGCTTGGCGAACCCCATGTGCCCCTCGCGCTCCATCAGACGGTCCCCGCGGACGCGGATGCCCAGTGCGCGCAGGCCCGAGGCGTACTCGTAGCGCAGCGTCAGGCGGTCGGTGGCCGAGCGCTCGGCGACGAAGTGCGTGCGGTGCACGGGATCGTGCGTCCGCTCGCCCCAGCCGGTGCCCGGGAAGCTCGAGCCGCCCTCGGCATGCTCCTTCGCGGCGTTGGGCGCCGCACGGCGGTCGAGCGACTTGCTGGCCACCGGCGGCTCGGCCTCGGAGCGCTCGGAACCGTCATTGCGGCCCATGAGCTCGTCGGTCTCGAAGTCGCCGGGGGTGCCGCCGTAGGGGCGAGCCTCGCGCTCGCGCACCTGCGGTGCATCGTGCCGCCACACCGCCGGCGTCCGCTCGCGGAACGCCAGCACGCGGATCCAGCCCATGTCCGAGTTGGCCTGGCCGGTGCGCTCGGCGTAGCTGCGCTCCTCGTCCACGAACACGAACCGGCGCACCTGGTCGAGCGACGTGCGCCAGCCGCGGATCACGGTGCGCTCGTAGGGGTTGAGCACGTACATGGCCTCGCCCGAGCCGAGACGCGAGCGTTCGCCGTTCACCACGTTGAGGCCGTCGACCGCGATCAGCACGCCGACGCGGCGGCCGGTGGTGTTGCGCAGCACGAGGCTGTAGCGCTGGCCCTCGAACGCCTGCACGTAGCGGCGGTCGAACCGGCCGGGCGCCAGGTAGAGCGGCGCCGCCTGGCCCTCGACCTGCACCTGGACGTCGACCAGCCGGCCGTCCATCCACCGGCTCTCCCGCTCCCACGACGCCGCCGCCGGCTGAGCCAGCGCGGCGAGCGACAGGGCGATCGCACCCGAGAGCGCGATCCTGCGAGTGAGGGGCGCCGCCAGGACCGGCACGAGCGTGCGGTTCGAGAGGACCTCGGCGTGGCGCGCCTCGAGCCAATCGAGCGCGGCGCGCAGATGCGGGTGCAGCGGGAACCGGGTGAACATGACGGCCTCCTCAGAGCGTTGGGTCGTGGGTCTCCTGCGGGGCTCCTGCGTCCCCGACTCGCATGCCTTACGCCAGAGGGGTCGGCGTATTCCCGCGGGGCGCCGCAACGACTTGCAGGGGAGGGGGCGACCGGCCGCGCGGCGGCGGCGCCGCAGGCCGCGGCGAGGCGGCCACAGGCGCTGCGGGCATCGTGCACGCGTGTCAGGGCCCGGTCACGCTTGCGGTCTCCCTGCGTAGAAGAAGGGGTCCACCCCTTATCATGGAGATCTCATGCGCCCATCCCGTCTGACTCTCGCCCTGCTTGCGGCCGTCGGCCTCGGCCTCACGGCCGAGCCCGCTCGCGCTCAGATCGCCATCGGCTCCAGCGCGCCCACCTTCACCAAGCCCCTGCTCGGCGGCGGCAGCTACACGTTCACCCCCGTGTCGAGCCGGGTGCGTGTGCTGGTGCTGTTCGGCTACAGCTGCCCGTTCTGCATCGCCGATGGGCCCACCGTGCAGCAGCAGATCAAGCAGCACTACGATCAGGTCTCACCCGGCGAGGTCGAGGTGATCGGCGTCGACATGTGGAACGGATCGGCGGCGCAGGTGAACAACTACAAGAACTCCACCGGCTCGACGTTCCCCCTGATGCTGAACGGAACCGTCGCGACCGGAGGCAACGTCGAGACGCTCTACGGTCCTTTCGACAACTACCTCGTCATCGACAAGCAGGGCATCGTGCGCTATCACGCCGCGCTGAACTACGCGCACGGCAACCGCTTCAAGCTGAACGAGATCCGCGCCGCCGTCGACGCGCACGTCGCCGGCTTCGTGGATGTGCCGGGTGCGGGCCCGGGCCGCCTGGCGCTCGCCGCGAGCCCCAACCCGACCCAGCGCGAGGCGGCCATCACGTTCACGCTGCCGCGGCAGGCGGACGACGCGCGCGTCAGCGTGCACGATCTCTCCGGCCGCACGGTGGCGGTGCTGCACGAGGGCGCGGCCGCCGCGGGTACGCTGTCGCTGCGCTGGGATGGCCGCGACGCCAGCGGGCAGTGGGCGCCCGTCGGCCTGTATCTGGTGCGCGCGCGCACCGGCAGCGAGGTCCTGACCCGGCGCCTCACGCTGGTGCGATGACCGGCCGCACGCTCGCCGCATCGCTCCTGATCGCGGCCGTGGTGGGTGCGCCATCGCTGCTCCAGGCCGCCGAGCAGGGCCCGTTCTCGGGCCGCTCGCTGCGCAGCGTGAGCGGCGCCACGATCGCGCTCGGCGACTCGCTCGCCAAGGGCCCGGTGCTGCTCGACTTCTGGGCCACGTGGTGCCGGCCGTGCGAGCACTCGCTGCCCGCGCTCGAGCGGCTGCACCAGCGCGCCCGCGAACGCGGCATCACCGTGGTCGGCGTGAGCATCGACGGGCCGCGCAACTGGGCGCGGGTGCGGCCGTTCGCCGCACGGCTCGGCCTGACGTTCCCGATCGTGATCGACGAGGACGGCTCGCTGGCCCGCCGCTTCAAGGTGCAGGCGGTGCCGACCAGCGTACTGATCGCGCCCGATGGCCGCATCGTGCGCACGCACAGCGGATTCCACCCGGCCGAGGAGGACTCGCTCCGAGCCGCCGTGGATGCATTGCTGGGCGACGTCCAGCCGGGGGCGCATTGAAGCGCTGGCTGGCGGCGCTCGCGCTCGTGCTCGGCTCGGTCGCTCCGGCGCACGCGCAGCTCTCGATCACCAATCTCCTGCTGGCACAGGCGGGCGAGCGCCTGTACACCACCCCTCGCGACCGCGTCGCCGTCTACGACCAGTTGAACGCCAGCTACGCGCAGGATCGCTGGAGCGGCGGACTGCGGTTCGAGACCGAGCGCACCTCGGATGACTCGCCGCTGGGCGGTCGGCTCGCCTCGTACGATGCGATCACGCAGCGCTGGGCCGAGTGGCGCGACGAACACACCCGGCTGCGCGTGGGGCAGTTCGAGACCATCCTGGGCCGCGGCCTCGTGCATCGCTCGTTCGAACTGCCGGGCGTGGTGTACGACGAGTCGGGCACCCGCACGCGCTATGCCGCCTCGCGCGACGTGGACGGCGTGCTCGCCGAGGGCTCGGCCGGCCCGCTGTCGCTGCGCGCGTTCGCCGGACGCCCCACCGATGCCACCGTGTCACCGGCGAGCGAGGCGCAGGGTGCGAGCCGCTACCAGGGCGTGCTGCAGGGCGGACAGGCGCAGCTGACGCTGCCGCGCGAGGTGCGCACCGGGCTGACGTTCTCGCGGTTCGCCTTCGGCGATGCGCCGGACCTCCACCTCGGCTCGGGATTCCTCGGCGCCGATCTCGCCGCGCTCACGGGGCTCCCCGAAGTCGCCCTGCCCGCCTACGTGGAGTACGCGCAGCAGGACGCCGACTTCACCGACGGCTGGAGGCTGAGGCGAGGCGACGATGCGCCGCACGCGCTCTACGCCAGCCTCGGCGTGCTGTGGGGGCGCTACTCGCTCGTCGCCGAGGCCAAGGACTACTCGGGCTTCCGGCTCGGCACCAACGACCCGCCGGCGCTCGTGCGCGAGCACAGCTGGAATCTGCTCAACCGCAACACGCACCTGCTCGATGCCGAAGGCGAGGAGGGTGTGCTGCTGGAACTGGCGGGCCCCATCGGGCCCTGGGTGAGCGGCGTCGCCAATCTGTCGCACGCCGACGGCAAGCCGGGCGTGCGGCGGCTGTTCTTCGAGGAGCGCTTCCTCGAACTGCGCGTGGCGCCTCCCGCCGACGATCGCTGGGAACTGCGCGGCTACCGCGCCTCGGGGCTCGACAGCTGGGACTTCGTCACCGACCGGCACGCCTTCGGGCTCGCTGCGACCTCCCGGCTGCCGCACGCGCTCTCGGCCGAGGCCTCCTACGAGCGGCAGCGGGTGGTGCGCACGGGGTTCTTCAGCCCCTCGCTCGCATACGAGGATCAGTCGGTGACGCTCTCGGTGACGCGCGCCGGGTGGGGGACGGCGGGGCTGCTTCTCACGCGCACCACCGACCCGATCGACCGCCCCGCGGATCTGTTCGGCGAGCCCACCGCACCCTCGGCGCTGTTCGCGGGCCTGACGCTGGCCGCGCGCATCGGCCCGCACCACGAGGTCGAACTCTTCGCCGGCCGCCGCCGCGGCGGCCGCGCCTGCGTGAGCGGCACCTGCTACGAGGTGCAGTCGCTCGAGGGGGCGGAGTTGAGGGTCACGAGCCGGTTGTAAGGGGGCCGCCAGTGCCCGCCTGCGGCCGCTACGCCATGATCCGGTAGCCCGCGTCCACGTAGAGCACCTCGCCGGTGATGCCGCCCGCGAGGTCGGAGAGCAGGAACAGGCCCGCCGTGCCCACCTCCTCCTTGGTCACGTTGCGCTTGAGGGCGGCCTTGCCGGCGTGCTCCTTCAGCTTGTCGGTGAACCCGCGGATACCGCGCGCGGCCAGGGTGTTCACCGGACCCGCGCTCACGGCGTTGACGCGGATGTTCTTGGGGCCCAGCTCCATCGCCATCTGGCGCGTCATCTGCTCGAGCACGGCCTTGGCGCTGCCCATCACGTTGTAGCTCGGCACGGCGCGCTCGGCGGCGAGGTAGCTGAGCGACACGATGCTGCCGCCTTTCTTCTCGAGCAGCGGCTGGATGTGGTGCGTCACGTGCAGCAGCGAGTAGGCGCTCACCTCGAGCGCCAGGCGGAAGCCCTCGCGCGAGGTGGCGAGGAAGCTGCCCTCCAGGTCCTCCTTGTTCGCGTACGCCACGCCGTGCACGAGCATCTCGACCGAGCCCCAGCGCGCCTCGAGGTCCTTGGCCACGGCCGCGACCTCGTCGTCCCGGGTCACGTCCATCGGCAGCGTGACGGTGCCGGGCAGGGTGGCGGCCAGTTCCTCGACACCCTTCTGCAGCCGCTCGCCGGCGTAGGTCAGACACAGCGTCGCGCCCGCGGCATGCAGCTGCTGCGCGATCGCCCACGCGAGACTGCGATGGTTGGCCACGCCCAGCACCAGCGCGTGCCGTCCCGACAGATCGATGCTCAGCATGACAGCCTCCTCACGGCGTGCGCCCGGCGCCCGGGTCGAGGGCGGGGCTGGGTCAAGCGGTCTTGGACGACTCCCAGACGCGGATGGGCAGGATGATCACCTGGATGCCCGCGAACTGCAGGCGGCGCTGGATGGAGAACGCGGTCTCGTGGTGGAGCGCCCGCGTCAGCACGGTCTCACGCTGGAACACCAGCTGTCCCGCGAACACCATCGAGCGCCGGAACTCCTTCTGCAGGTCGAGGCAGATGTGGTCGAGCTCGTCGATCAGGTCGGTGCCCAGGGTGAATCGGTATTCGGCGTAATAGCCCATCTTCTGGGCCAGCTCCACGTACTGCTCGAGGTCGTGGCGCACCTTGTCCTCCAGCGCCTCCACGCTCTCGACACCCTTGAACTGTCCCGAGTCCACGAGTCCCACCGAGACGAACACCATGTTCTTGAAGTGGCGGGGGAACATGCGCTGCACGGTGAGCAGCGTGTGGATGCCGAGCCCCGCGAAGGACTCCACCAGCACGACCGCCGTGGGCCCCTCGGGCGCCAGTTCGGGCGCGGTGTCGCGGGCCGGGAGCGGCAGGTCGGACAGCACGTCGTCGAGGCTCTTGAGCACGCTGCGCACGCGCCGGTAGTGGCGGCGCACGATCACGCAGAGCCCCACGAAGCCGCCGGTGACGATCAGCGTGACCCAGCCGCCCTGCGTGAACTTGAACACCACCGTGGTCATCAGGATGCCGGCGGTGACCGCCGTGCCGAGCGAGGCCACGATGAGGCGGCGCCGCCAGTGTGCCTGCTCCGCCCGGGTGTTCCACCAGTGCCGCACCATGCCGAGCTGCGACAGCGTGAACGTGAGGAACACGTTGATCGAGTACATGACGACCAGGATCTTCACCGAGCCGCCGGTGTAGATGAGCGTCGCCGCCGCGGCGAGCCCCATGGTGACGACGCCGTTCTGGGTGACGAGCCGCTCCGAGAGATGCGCGAACCGCTTGGGCACCCACTGGTCCACGGCCATCGCGGCCAGCGTCGCCGGGCCGGCGATGAAGCCGGTCTGTGCGGCCACGAACAGCAGCGCGCCGGTGGCGAGCAGGGTGCCGATCACGACCCACTCGCCGACGGGGAAGCCGCCGATCGCCCAACCCTGGGTGATGGTGGACCACAGGGTCGCGTTGAGCGTGCGGCCGGGCTCGTGCTGCACGTCGTTCAGCAGGTAGCAGAGCAGGATGCCGCCCGCCGTGAACGCGAGCGAGATGGCCATGTAAAGCATGGTCTTCTTGCCGGTCGCCACGCGCGGCTCGCGCAGCATGCCGGTCGAGTTGGACACGGCCTCGATGCCCGTGAACGTGCCGCCGCCCAGTGAGAACGCCTTGAGGAACAGCGCCGCCACGCCGAGCAGGCCGAGTTCGGTGGTGGCGGCGTGCGTGTCCGCGACGGTGTCGGCCAGCAGGTGCGAGGCGTCGTCCAGGTGGGTCAGGATGCCGGTCGCGATCAGGGTGATGTGCGCGACCATGAACGCGAGGAAGATCGGCAGCAGCACCGTCACCGATTCCTTGACCCCTCGCATGTTGAGCGCGGTGAGCCCAAGCACCACGAGCAGCTCGGTGGGCAGCTTGTAGGGCTGGTATCCGATCGGCAGGAACGAGAAGATCGCGTCCACGCCCGAGGCGACCGAGATGCCGATGGTGAGGACGTAGTCCACCACCAGCGCGCCGCCCGAGATCACGCCCGGCCCGTTGCCCAGCAGCTTGGTGGCGACCAGGTAGCCGCCGCCGCCGCTCGGGAACAACTCGATGATCTGGCTGTAGGAGGCCGAGATCAGGAACACGGTGAGCACCATGGCCACCGTCAGGTAGAGTGCCAGGTGCGTGTGGTGCCCGAGCGCGAGGAAGGCCTCCTCGGGGCCGTACGCCGAGGAGGAGAGCCCGTCGGAGCCGAGTCCGACCCAGGCGAAGAACGCGATGAGGGCGAGCTGGTGGTGGATCTTGGGGTCGAACAGGTTCTTCCGACCGCCGATGATCAGGCCCCGCAATCGTTCGAGCATCCGGGGGAAGCTAGTGGAGCACCGGTCACCTTTCAAGGACGCGGCACGGGCGGCGCGATGACCCTGCTGCGGCGGACGGCCCTGAGCCTCGCGGCGCTCGCGCTCATGGCGGGGTTCCGCGGCGACCGCCTCTCGGCGGCCGCTTCGCCGCCCTCGCCCCGCTCGGCGCTCGCGCCGCCTCCCGGCGCCGAGGCGCTTCCCCGTTTCGCCCTGTTCGGGTGGGTGAGCCCGCCCCGTGCCGAGGCCACCGCCGAGCGCTACGCCGAACTGGCGGGGGCCGGGTTCGATGTCACCGTGCTCGCGTGGCAGGACTCGGGCACCGTCGCCGACAACCGCGCACGCCTGGGATTCACGCGGCCGCTCGGGGTGCGCAACCTGATCCTCGACCAGCGGTTCGACCGGCTCGTGCACGACATGCCCTCCACGTGGAGCGTGGTGGACAGCATCGTCGCCAGCTATCGCGACGATCCCGCGCTGCTCGGCTACTACCTCGGGGACGAGCCGACCGAGGAGCGGTTCCAGTGGCTGGCGCGCGCGTTCGCCCTGCTGCGTGAGCGCGACCCGTCGCACCCGGGCTGGAACAACCTGCTCGGCCGCAATCCGTTTCCCGACGAGGCCTCGTGGCGGCGCTACCTGCGCACCTATGCCGAGACCGTGGACCCAGCGGTGCTGTGCGTGGACCAGTACGACTTCCTCGAGGACCGCGACCTCGGATTCCTGGTGCCGACGGCGGCGGCCACGGGGGCGCTCGCCCGCGAGCGCGGCATCCCGTTCTGGGGCATCGTCCAGTTGACCGAGCATCTGGCCTTCCGTGACGTGACACCCGGCCTGCTGGCGTGGCAGGCCGCGCAGTGGCTGGCGCACGGCGCTCGCGGCATCGGCATCTTCACCTACTGGACGCCCGCACCCGACAGCGCGTTCGGCTGGCAGCCCGGCATGATCGACTGGGACACCGGCATGCGCACGCCGCACTACGGGCTCGTCCGCTCGCTCGCCCGACGCCTGCGCCCCGTCGGCGAGACGCTGGCCGGGGCGACCTGGCTCGCCGCCGAGTACGCGGGTTCGGTGCCGGCGGGCGGCACGCCCTTCGCCCCCGACGACGTGCTGCGCGAGGTCGCGGGACGGGTGACCCTCGGCTGGTTCGCCGACTCCCTGGGCGCACCGCTGCTGCTGGTGGCGAGCCAGGACTCGGCGGCATCGCAGGCGGTGACGCTCACGTTCGCGGGCGATCGCGCGGTGACGGCGATCGACTCGCTCTACATCTGGCGGCCGCTTCCGGTGACGCACGCCGCGGGCGACACGCGCCTTGCCTGGACGCTGGCGCCCGGCGAGTTCGTGCTGCTGCGACCGGGCGGCGATGCGGGGGGCCTCGCCACCGGGAGGCCGGGTCCGGCACTGCGCACGGCGCCGCAGCCGGCGCGCGACGTCGTGCGCTTCGAGGCGACGGGGCTCGTCGGACACGCCCAGCTCGAGCTGCTCGACCTCTCCGGCCGCCGCATCTGGGGCGCGCGCCTGACGGCGGGCCGCGCGGCGCTCGAGTGGCGCGGCGAGCGCGAGGGCGGCGGGC
>CAZMQP010000050.1:0-12201 GCA_964568385.1 uncultured bacterium | reverse complement strand
CGCGTGCCGGCCGATGCCGAGTTCGTGATCGAGGGCGTGGTGCCGGCGGGCGAGCGCCGCATCGAGGGCCCCTTCGGGGACCACTTCGGGCACTACTCGCACGCCGCGCCCTTCCCCGTGTTCCACGTGCGCACGGTCACGCACCGCGCGCAGCCCATCTTCCATGCGAGCGTCGTGGGCAAGCCGCCGCAGGAGGACAAGTGGATGGGCGAGGCGGTGCAGGACATGTTCACCGGCGTCCTCAAGGTGATCCATCCCGAGATCGTGGACCTGTGGGCCTACTTCGAGGCCGGCTTCCACAACCTGCTCGTGGTGGCGGTCGAGAACCGCTTCCACAAGGAGGCCAAGAAGACCGCGCTCGGCCTGATGGGTACCGGCCAGCTGTCGCTGACCAAGATGATCATCCTGGTGGACGGCGACGTGAACCCGCGCGACCGCCGTCAGGTGTTCGAGGCCCTGGCGCGCCACTTCGATCCGGCCGAGGACCTGATGCTCATCCCCGGCGTGCCGCTCGACACCCTCGATTTCACCAGCTTCACCATGAACATGGGCAGCAAGATGGTGCTGGACGCCCAGTCGCACGCGAAGCCGGTGGGTTCCTCGGGGGGCGCGCCGTTCGTGGCCGCGCCGGCCGGTCCGCTGCTCGAGACCGTCCCCGACCCGCGCACGTTCGAGCCGCGCGTGCTCGACTGGCGGCTCGCCTGGGGCGGCATGCTCGTGGTGCAGACCAAGGCCGATGGCCGCGAAGTCGTGGAGGCGCTGATCCACCGCGCCGAGTACGCCGCCGTGCGGCTGGTGGTGGCCGTCAGCGACGACGTGCCGCTCGCGGACGACGACCTGCTGCTGTGGGGCGTCTTCACGCGCTTCGACTGCGCCCGCGACACCATCCCCGCCCGTGTCGAGGTGCGCGGCGCGTGGCTCACCGCGCGAGGGCCGCTGGGGATCGACGCGACGTGGAAGTCGGGCTACCCCGAGGCGGTCGCGACTCCAGCCGAGGTCATCGCGGGCGTGGACTCGTGGTGGGGGCGATAGCCGGGGGCCGTCCGGCCGCATCGAGCTCGCGGCCCACGCGCACGCAGACCGGCGGCACGGCCAGCACGTCGGCCAGCTCGGTGCGGAAGTTGACGATGCAGGCGCGCAGCACGTAGCGGCCGCCGATCACCGCGTTCGAGACGAACACCTCGCCCTCCCGCTGCGTGCGATCGAGGATCCGCTGGTTGAGCGTGTCGAGATAGGCGGCCACCTCGGGCTCGGCGGACCGCGCGCGCAGGTCGCCGGGCACGAAGCGGAACGTGGTGATGCTCAGCTCCTGCGTGAACAGCTCGAGCTCGGCCTCCCGGCGCACGGCGTCGGCCATCTCGCGCGACAGGCGGATGTCGTCGGAGATCATGCGTCGATAGCCGGCGGCGCCGGCGTGCTGGAGCATGAGCCACACCTTGAGCGCGCGGAATCCGCGCGAGTTCTGCGGGCTGAAGTCCACGTAGTTCGTGACGCTCTCGTCGAAATGGTAGTAGGGCGGGTGGTACGAGAACGCGGCGCGCAGGTGGGCGGGGTCGCGCACCAGCGCGCCGCCCGCCTCGAGCGGGGCGTAGAGCCACTTGTGCGGATCCACCGCGACCGAGTCGGCGAGCGAGAGCGCGCGCAGGTCCGCGGGGGCCTCGGGCACGCAGGCTGCGAATCCGCCATAGGCGCCATCCACGTGGAACCACACGCCGAGCTCCCTGCACAGCGCGGCGATCGCGGGCAGGTCGTCCACCGCGCCGGTCATGACCGTGCCGCCGGTGGCGGCCACCATGAACGGCACGTCGCCCGCGGCGCGGTCGGCCTCGATCTGCCGCCGCAGCGCCGCGACATCCATGCGCTGGTCGGCGCCGGTGGCGATCCTGCGGATCGAGTCCGTGCCGAGCCCCGACAGGTCGGCCGCTTTCTGGATCCACGTGTGCGTCTCCGCCGAGCCGTACACGCGCAGCGCGCCGCCTCGTGCCGGCGCGCTGCCCGCGGCGCGCACGTCCCACGGCGCCTTGGCCGCGCGCGCGGCGTAGAAGCACACGAAGTTGGCCATGTTGCCGCCCGACACCAGCACGCCGCCGCAATCGGTGGGGTAGCCGATCAGCTCGGCGATCCAGCGCACGGTCTCCGACTCGATCTCGGTGCCGGCGGGCGACAGCGTCCACGAACCCATGTTGGGATTGACGGCCGAGGCGAGCAGGTCGCCGAGCACGCCGATCGGCGCGGGCCCGGCGGTGATGTAGCCGAAGAAGCGCGGGTGCTGGTTGAAGAGCGAGTGGTCGAACAACAGCCGTGCCGTGCGCTCGAGCAGCGGGCCCGGCGCGGCGCCCTGCTCGGGGAGCCGTCCGCCCAGCCCCAGCGCAGCCCGGATCTGCGAGGGCGCGACATCGTGCGTGATCGGCCGAGAGGGCACGGACTCGATCAGCGTGGCCAGTTGGTCCACCAGCTGGTGGCCCAGCGTGCGGAAGGTGTCGGCATCCATCGCCAGCGGCACGTCACGCCTGGCTGCCCCGTCGGTCGCCATCGTCTGCTCCTCCCGCGCGCTCAGCGCAGCCCCTCGAAGAGATCGGTCTCGCGCGCGCGGCCGCCGTTCACGCGGCTGAAGGCGCGATAGTAGTGCTGCTCACCCCACAGCTTGCCGTGCAGATCCGGCGACAGGTCGCGCAGCTTGTCGTAGATGGACATCTGCGAGACGTGGCACGACACCGCCCGCCATGCGGTCTCCCAGTGGGCGAGCGTGTCGATGCGCGTCGTCACCGACCAGTCGGGCCACGGCACCGCCTGGCGTTCGACGCCATCCACCACCGACACGAGCTTCTTGGTCATCGCCTCGTACACCTCCCACATCGCGGCCGTCGCCACCATGTAATACAGCTTGGAGACCGCGTGCGGCGGATGCGGGCGGAAGTCGAACCCGGCGCCGGGCAGCGGCGCGGCGGCACTGCCGGGATCCGCGGCCGCCACGATCGCCCCGGTGGCGAGCTGCGAGATGGCGATGTGGTCGGGGTGGCCGTAGGCGCCATCGGGCGCGAACGTGATGACCACCTGCGGTGTGAGGCGCCGGATCTCGCCGGCGATGCGCGCGATCGCCTCCGCCGGGTCGGCTCGGTCGAGCTGGCCGTCGTGGTAGCCGAGCAGCGACAGCGCGTGCACGCCGAGGGCGTCGCAGGCGGCGCGCAACTCGGCCTCGCGGATGCGGCCGAGCGCCTCGGGGCCCGGGTGCCCGGGACCGCCGCGGTGTTCGCCGAAGCGGCCCGCCTGTCCGAGCGTGGCGGTGACCACGCTCACCTGCACGCCCTCGGAGGCGTAGCGGGCCAGCGTGCCGCCCGTGCCGAGCGACTCGTCGTCGGGGTGAGCGAGGATGGCCATGAGGCGGAGTGCTGCGGGCGGCATCGGGGCGTCCTCTCGAACGGGTGCGCGAGCATGCGCCGCGGCTCCGGGCCCCGCAAGCGGCCGGCCGCGGGTCACAGGCCGAAGCGCTCGCCCTCGCGCGCCACGCGCAGCCCGGCCGCCTCGATCCGGAGGCGCTCCGGCGAGCCCTCACGCAGCGCGGGATTGGTGTGGTTCAGGTGGATGAACCGCACGCGCGCGCGCAGGTCGGCGGGCAGGCTCTGGAAGCGCGCGAGGCTCTCGACCATGGTGGGGTGCGGGATCTCGCGCACATCGCGGCCGGGCAGCTCGGAGCCGTCGAAGAAGGTGGCGTCGAGGTACGCCGCGTCGCTCGTGCGCACGAGGTCCTCGACCGAGCGGTCCCAGCGCTCCCACTTGTCGATGTCGGGCAGGAAGACCGCGCGCTTCGAGGGGCCCTCGATCCGGAACCCGACCGTCTCGGAGAACTCGTCGCGGTGCGGCACCCGGAAGGCCGTCACGCGCACGCGTTCGGAGAGCGCGATCGTGGAGTCGGCGGCGAGCGGCGACAGCGCGATGTTGCCGAGCGACACGAGCTGGCTCCACGGGCCGTTGCCCGCCAGGTACTCGCGCATGCGCGGCATGGCGTGCACCGGCACGCCCCTGGCTCCCATGACCTCGCGCCCCAGGTGCATGAGCCCGGTGTAGTGGCCGATGTGCGCGTGGGTCAGCAGCACGCCGGCGAGCGTGCAGGCCGGCGCCTCGCTCCTCATGCGCTGCATCTGCAGCGTGATGTCGGGCGTGGCATCGAACAGCCACCAGCGCCTGGCCGCCTCGTCCACCACCGCGAGGCTCGAGACGAGCACGCGCGCGCCCGTCATGCAGCAGCGCCTGAGGCAGCCGGCGTGCGGCACGCCGCCATCCTGCGCGATGCCGAGCACGACGATGCGCACGGGGCTCCCGGCCGATGCGGCCGGCGAGGGCAGTGTCAGGGCGAGCAGGATGGCGACCAGCGAGCGCATGCGATGCACGTTAGGGGCGCGCGTTCCGCACCGCCAGCGCGCGCCTCCCGGTTTGCGCTGGCCCGCACCGGCCGCCAGACTCCATCCGATGCGAAGCCTCCCGACGCTGTTCGCCACCCTCGCGCTCGCCGCACTCACCGGGTGCGCGGCCTCGGCGCCCGCTGGTGACGAGGAGTTGCGCGGGCACTACGAGGGAACACTGCTCCATGGCAGTGCGCTCACCCCGATCGCGCTCGACCTCGAGCGCGGCCCCGATTCGGCGTGGGCCGGCCGGCTGAGCGCGGCCGAACTGCTGCTGCTCGGCCAGAGCGTCGACTCCATCGACTGGCAGGCGCCCCGTCTGCGATTCACGATCCGCAGCCTCGGCACACCGTATCGGTTCGAGGGCTTCGCTCGCGGCGGTCGCATCGCGGGCCGGCTCGTCTCGGCCGCGATCCCGGCGGACGCACGGGCCGATGCGTTCCCCAAGCTGTCGCTGCGCCGCATTCCGCTGCCGCCTGAGCCGTCTGTCGCGAGCGACGTGAGGATCGAGTCGGCCGCGGGCGCGCTCGCCGCGGTGCTGCGCATGCCGGCCGACACGCTGTCGCACCCGGCCCTGCTGCTGCTCGCCGGTCCCTCGCCCGAGGCCGCCGCCGATCGTGCCGCGCTCGCCGACACGCTCGCGCGCGCCGGATGGGCGGTGCTCACCTACGAGCCGCGGGCTCGCGGCGCAGGCGCGGGCGAGGCGGCAAGCTCGGCCGACGTGGCGCAGTGGCTGGCCGATGCCGAGGCGGCACTCGAGTGGCTCTCACGGCAGCCGCGCGTGAGCGGGGTGCCCGGGGTCCTGGGCTGGTCGCGAGACGGTGCGCTGGCGCCGCGGCTCGCCACGCGCTCGCCGGTGCGATTCGTGGTGGCCCTCTCGCCCTCAGGCGTCTCGGAGCGGCGGCTGCTCGCGTGGCGCGACAGCGTTCTGGGGCGCACGCGTGAAGCGGTCCAGTTCGGCTTCGGCGGCGGCGAGTTCGACCGCGATCCGGCCGCCGATTGGGCGGCGCTGCGCGTGCCGGCGCTGGTGCTGCACGGCGCTCGTGACCGCGAACTCCCGGTGGAGGAGTGCCGCCGCGCCATCGAGCGGGCCGGGGGCGACCGCGTGACCGCGTTGCGGTTCGAGCGTGCGGGGCATGACCTGCGCGTGCGCCCGGAGCCGGGCGAGCCCTTCGACTGGCCGCGGCTCGTGCCGGGCGCGCTCGACTCCCTGCTCGCCTGGTCGCGGCGCGCGGCGGGGCTGCCGCCCGCACCCGCGCCGCCCGACACCGGGATGCCGAGGCTCCAGCTTCGGCCGGGGTGGCGGTAGCGGGTCAGGCGCCCGAGCGACTCGGGCGACCGAACCCCACCAGTCCCAGCACCACCGCTGCCGGGATCATGAAGAAGGCGGGCGGCGGCGTGCGGTAGAGCAGCGAGACCGCCGCCTGACCCGCGGCGGCGAAGGCGGCCACCGCGGCCAGCGCGCGCAGCACGGCCGCGCCGCCGCCCGCGCGCCTCGCCGCGAACAGGGCGACGCCGAGGGCGAACGACATGAGCCCGTACATCGCGCCCCAGTCCATGAGGATGTTCCAGTAGCTCATGCCCGAGTCGCCGGCGTGGGTCGAGCGCATCATCGAGATCACGGCGCGCTCGGCGAACCCGGGGCGAGACGGCGCGAACTGGCCGATCGTGTGGGCGATGCCGGTGAGCACGAACAGCGTGGCGCCGGCGGTGTAGAGCCGGGCGTGCAGGCGGGACAGCGGCGGTTCGGACATGCGGGCCTCCTTCGAGACGTGCGCGGCGGAACGCCACGCTATCGCCGGAGTGTGCACCCGTCCACGTCCCGTGACTGACAGCCGGGCGGCGCTCGACTACCCTCAGGGCCCATGATCGCGAACCCCTTCGTCCAAGGACTCCGCACCGAGCGCGCCCTGATCGGCATGATCCACGTGGGTGCGCTGCCCGGCACGCCGCGCGCGAGCGAGCCTGTCGCCGCGATCATCGAGCGTGCCTGCGCCGAGGCGCGCGTCTACCGCGACGCCGGCTTCACCGCGCTCGCGATCGAGAACATGCACGACCGGCCGTACCTCAAGGGCGCCGTGGGGGCCGAGATCGTGGCGGCGATGACCGCCGTGGGGCGCGCGGTGCGTGGCGCGGTCGAGCTGCCGCTCGGTGTGCAGGTGCTGGCGGGCGCGAACCGCGAGGCGCTGGCCGTGGCACTCGCCTGTGACGCCTCGTTCGTGCGTGTGGAGGGATTCGTGTTCGCTCACGTGGCGGACGAGGGCTGGATCGATGCGTCGGCCGGCGAACTGCTGCGCTACCGCCGCGCCATCGGCGCCGAGCACGTGGCGGTGTTCGCCGACCTCAAGAAGAAGCACAGCGCGCACGCGGTGACCGCCGATGTGTCGCTGGCCGAGACCGCCAAGGCGGCCGAGTTCTTCCTCGCCGACGGCGTGATCGTGACCGGTGCCTCGACAGGCGAGCCAGCATCGCCCGCCGATCTCGCCGCCGTGCGGAGCGCGGCGTCCTGTCCCGTGCTCATCGGCTCGGGCCTCACGCCCGCGAATCTCGCGCAGTACGCGGGAGCGCACGGATTCCTGGTCGGCTCGTCGGTCAAGCAGGGCGGGCTGTGGTCGAACGCGCTCGATCCCGCCGCCTGCGAGGCCGTGGCGCGGGCGTTCGCGGCGCTGCCGAGGGCCTGAACCATGACGCCCGACCTCGTCCTCTGCGGCAATCTGCTCGTGGACGATCTCGTCTTCCCCGATGGGCGCACGCACATGGGGCAGCCGGGCGGCGCCGTGCTCTACGCCTCGCTCGCCGCCGCGCTGTGGGGCGCGCGCGTGGGCGCGCTGAGCGTGGCGGGTGACGACTACCCGCCGCACGCGCTCGATGCGCTGCGCCTGCGCGAGGTGGATCTGGCCGGCGTGCGCGCCTCGGGCCGGCCGAGCCTGCGCACGTGGCTGCTCTACGAAGGCCGCGTGCGGCGCGTGGTGCACCGGCTCTGCGGTCCCACGCACGATGACGTCTCGCCCTCGCCCGCAGACCTGCCCGAGTCGTGGCGCGCGGCCCGTGCGGCGCACCTGGCCCCCATGCCGATGGCGGCGCAGCGCGCGCTCATCCGAGACGGATTCACGGATCGCGGCACGTTCCTCTCGGCCGATCCCTACACACCGGTCACCGAGCAGACGCTCGACGACTGGCGCGACCTGCTCGCGCACTGCGACGCGTTCTTCCCGAGCGAGGACGAACTGCTGCTCGAGGAGGCCGCCACCGACCCGCGGGCCGCGTTGCTGCGACTCGCCGGGGGCCGGCTGCGGTTCATCGCGTTCAAGCGAGGGCTCAAGGGCGGGCTCCTCTACGACGCCGCGCACGACAGCTTCCATGAATGGGCGCCGCGCACCGATGGGCTCGCGGACCCCACCGGCGCCGGCGACGCGTTCGCGGCCGGCTTCATCACCGCGCACCTCGAAGGACTCCCCGTCGAGGCGTGCCTCGAGCGCGCGGTGGTCACGGCGAGCTTCGCCATCGAGGCCTGGGGGGCCGAGGGGCTCGTGTCGGCCACTCGTGCCGAGGCCGAGGCGAGGCTGCAGCGCTGGTACGGTGCCGGGGTGCGCCGATGAACCCGGCGCTTGCAATCGCCGACGACGTCGCGCGCGCGCTCCAGGGCCAGCGTCCCGTGGTGGCGCTCGAGACCACGCTCGTCACCCACGGGCTGCCGCATCCGCAGGGACTCGAGTGCGCGGTCGCGCTCGAGTCCGAGGTGCGCCTGAACGGCGCCACGCCCGCCACCATCGGCGTGATGGGCGGCTCGGTGCGCGTGGGGCTCACGCCCGCGGAGCTGGAGGCCATCGCCAGCACGCCGGAGGTGGCCAAGCTCAACCTGTCGAACCTGGCGGTGGTGCTCGCTGCGGGCGCCGCCGGCTCGACCACGGTGGCCGCGACCATGTGGGCCGCGGCCGCCGCCGGCATCCGCGTGTTCGCCACGGGCGGCATCGGCGGTGCGCACCGCGGCGCCGCCGAGAGCGGCGATGTGAGCGCCGACCTCACGGCGCTCGCGAAGTTCCCCGTGGCGGTGGTGTGCGCCGGCGCCAAGGCGATCCTCGACCTGCCGCGCACCGTCGAGATGCTGGAGACGCTCGGCGTACCCGTGTACGGGCTCGGCACCCGCGAGTTCCCGGCGTTCTACCGGCGCGGCAGCGGCCTGCGCGTGGACGCCTCGTTCGACTCGATCGAGGCGCTTGCCGCCGCGGTGTCGCGGCACTTCGTGCTCGGCACCGGCACCGGCGTGGTGGTGGCCAACCCGATTCCCGCCGCCGACGAAATGGACGCGGCGCTCTACGAGCGTGCGCTCGCCGAGGCGCTCGCCGGGGTGGAGCGGGAGGGCATCACAGGTCGCGCGGTGACACCGTTCCTGCTCGAGCGGATGCGGCAGGGCACCGGCGGGGCGAGCATCGCCGCCAACGTGGCGCTGTTGCGCCATAACGCTCGGGTGGCGGGGCTGCTGGCCGCGGCGATGGCAAAGCTGGCGCATTGAGACCAAGCGGGTTCCCCACGCTCGGCAGCGGGCCTCCCGCGCTCGTACGCGGCCCCCGCCCGTTCGCAACCCCCACATGGTCGGAGCCGTAGGAACCCGCGAGCCTGTCGCAAGCTGCCGCCCGCTGCCTGCGCGTCCGCCGCTCGCGATCGAGGCGCTCGCTCCACTCCCCGAGGAATCCCCTATGCATTCCTGGTCACTCGCCATCCTGGCCGGCATCCTCCTGGCCGCCCCCGCGCTCGCGCAGAGCCCCCCGGCCGTCCAGGCGGCTCGCGCATCGCAGCCCATCGTGATCGACGGACGGCTCGATGACGCCGCCTGGGAGTCGGCCACGCCGGTGGACGCGTTCACGCAGCAGGATCCCGACCAGGGCAGCGCCCCGCGCAACCGCACGGTCGTGCGCGTGCTCTACGACGATGCGGCACTCTACGTCGGCGCCCGCATGTACGACTCGAGCCCGGACTCGATCGTGAGCCGCCTGTCGCGCCGCGACGGCGGTACGCGCTCGGACGACTTCGGCATCCACCTCGACCCGTACCGCGACAAGCGCACGGGCTACTACTTCCACGTCAATGCGGCCGGGGTGCTCTCGGACGGCACCATGTTCAATGACGGCTGGGACGACGACTCGTGGGACGGGGTCTGGAGCGCCCGCACGCACCGTGACGCCGAGGGCTGGACCGCCGAGATGCGCATCCCGTTCTCGCAGCTCCGCTACACCGCGGCGCCGCCGATCGTGTGGGGGATCAACTTCTCGCGCTTCACCAACCGCTCCGCCGAGACCGCACGGCTGGTGTACACGCCGCGCGGGCAGAGCGGCTACATCTCGCGCTTCCCGGAGCTGCACGGGCTCGAAGGACTCAGCACCCGGCGCACGGTCGAGGTGACGCCCTACACCACCGGCAAGTCGGAGTATCTGGTGCATCAGGACGACGACCCGTTCCGCCCCGATGCGGGCCGCTACAGCGCCGCTGGCGGCGTGGACCTGCGCACGAGCCTCGGCGCCAACCTCACGCTCAATGCCACCGTGAACCCCGACTTCGGCCAGGTCGAGATCGACCCCGCCGTGGTGAACCTGTCCGACGTCGAGAACTTCTTCAGCGAGAAGCGCCCGTTCTTCGTGGAGAACTCCTCGATCTTCCGCACCGGCAACAACGGCGCCAACGACTACTGGGGCTTCAACTGGCCCGAGCCGATCTTCTTCTACTCGCGACGGATCGGCCGTGCCCCCCAGGGCTTCGCGGGGAACGCGGACTTCGTGGAGCTGCCGGTGGCGGCCCGCATCCTCGGCGCCGCCAAGGTCACCGGCAATCTCGCGCCGGGGCTCGGCTTCGGCATGGTGCACGCGCTCACCAACCGCGAGCGCGCCAAGCTGTCCACCTCCGGGGTCGAGACGCGCGGCACCGTGGAGCCCGCCACTTATTACGGCGTGCTGCGCGGGCTCAAGGAGATCAACGACCGGCGCCAGGGCGTGGGCCTCATGACCACCATCACGCAGCGCTTCTTCGAGGACGGCAGCCCGCTCGAGGACCAGATGAACGGCACCGCCCTCATGTCGGCGATGGACGGCTGGACGTTCCTCGACTCCAAGCGCACCTACGTGCTCTCGGGTTGGGCGGCCGCCTCGCTCGTGCACGGCACCGAGGCGCAGATCACGCGCCTGCAGCGCAGTTCAGTGCACTACTACCAGCGCCCCGACGTGGATCACGTCTCGGTGGACCCCGAGGCCACGTCACTGCTCGGCACCGGGGCGCGCGTGTGGCTCAACAAGCAGAACGGCAGCGTGCTTCTGAACTCGGCGATCGGCTACATGTCGCCGGGGTTCGAGAACAACGACCTCGGGTTCACGTCGCGCGCCGACGTCATCAACGGCCACTTCGGCATGGGCTACCAGTGGAACAAGCCGAGCGGGTTCCGGCAGTACGCGAACGTGCTCGGGGCCGTGTTCACGAGCTGGGACATGGCGGGCACGCCGCAGGCCGGCGGGATGTGGCTGGGCGCCAATCACGAGTTCAAGAACCGCTGGAGCTCCAACGCCAACATCAATCTGAGCCCCGAACGCCTCAACGTGCGCGCCACCCGCGGCGGGCCGGTGATGCGCCTGCCGGCGTCGCAGAACATCAACGCCTACTTCGACACCGACGGCGGCAAGCCGTGGTTCTGGTCGGTCCAGGGCTCGGTGGGCCGCGACGATGGGGGCAGCCGCAATCACGAGATGAGCCTGAGCTTCCAGTACCGTCCGCGCGCCAACCTCACGCTGCGCACCGGCCCCAGCCTCGAGATGCGCCACGACAACGCCCAGTTCCTCAAGAGCGTCGGCGATGCCACGGAGACCGTGACCTACGGCCGCCGCTACGTGTTCGCCGACATCGAGCAGCGCACGTTCGCGGCCGAGATGCGGCTCGACTACTCGGTCACGCCCAATCTGAGCTTCCAGGTGTTCGCGCAGCCGCTCATCAGTTCGGGGCGCTACAGCGAGTTCAAGCAGCTCGCACGCGGCCGCACCTACGACTTCACGGTGTACGGCCGCGACGGCGGTTCCACCTACGACCCCGTCTCGGGCCTCGTCGATCCCGACGGCGCGGGGCCGGCGGCCGCCTTCGGCGTGGGCCGGCCCGACTTCACGTTCCGCAGCATCCGCGGCAACGCCGTGCTGCGCTGGGAGTACCTGCCGGGCTCGACGATGTTCCTGGTGTGGACGCAGGACCGCTCGGGCGTGGATGGCCTCGGCGAATTCGATCTCGAGCGCTCGCTGTCACATCTCTCGCGCACGCCGGCCGACAACGTGTTCCTCGTGAAGTTCTCGCACCACTTCGAGCTGTAGCCGCCGATCCGCAGCGCCGGGCCCGGCACGGGAATGCCGGGCCGCCGGCGCGCGGAGCGATCAGCGCTCCCCGCCGCTCGCCGCGTCGGCCGCGTCGGCGTCGGGCACCGTGTCGCCCTCGCCCGGGGCCAGGAAGAGGTTGCGCTCGAGCCCGTGCTGACGGTCGTAGAGGTCGCGATAGCGTCCGTTCGCCTCGTAGAGCGCCGCGTGATCGCCGCGTTCGACGATGCGGCCCTCCTCCACCACCAGGATCTGGTCGGCGCGCCGGATGGTGCTGAGCCGGTGCGCGATCACGAACGTGGTGCGCCCCTTCATGAGGTGCTCGAGCCCGGCCTGGATGAGCGCCTCGCTCTCGGAGTCGAGGCTCGAGGTGGCCTCGTCCAGGATCAGGATGCGCGGATCGGCCAGGATGGCGCGCGCGATGCTGACGCGCTGGCGCTGCCCGCCCGACAGCTTGACGCCGC
>CAZMQP010000049.1:0-12353 GCA_964568385.1 uncultured bacterium | reverse complement strand
CGGGCATCAAGGTGGACCCCAAGGACGGCACCATGTCCATGGGCTTCGAGATCCTGATGCCGCCCTTCGACTGGGACCTCGCGGACGCGGGCAAGGGGCCGAGTCATGGCTGGGAGTTCTTCACCTGCTACAACAGCGAGATGGCCTACGACTCGCTCGAGGTGAAGGCGTCGCAGGCGGAGATGGACTACATCGCCGCCGTGGACTGGCGGGCGGCGCAGGCGGCCGTGGACGCGGGCAAGGCGCAGACGATCAATGGAGCGCCGGTGCTGGACCCGATCCAGGTGCCCGGCATCGTCTACCTGTTCCCGGTGCCCAAGAGCCCGCACGGCGTGGACGTCAACCCCTCGGGTGAGTACATCTGCGCCTCGGGCAAGCTGCAGGCGGAGGTCAGCGTGTACTCCTTCGCCAAGTTCAAGGCGGCGGTGGACGCCGGCAAGTTCGACGGCGACCGGATGGGCGTGCCGGTGATCCGCTACGAGGACGTCATCGAGGCCACGGTGCCCGTGGGCCTGGGCCCGCTGCACACCCAGTTCGACGGCAAGGGCCACGCCTACACGTCGCTCTTCCTCGACTCGCAGGTGGCCAAGTGGAAGGTGGGGCCGCCCTGGAACGTGGTGGACAAGATCGACGTGTACTACTCGATCGGCCACCTGATGGCGTCGGAGGGCGACACGCGCAACCCGACCGGGGACTACGTGGTCGCGCTCAACAAGCTGTCCAAGGACCGCTACCTGAACGTGGGCCCGACCCACCCCGAGGCGGCGCAGCTCATCGACATCCGCGGGCCCAAGATGGAGATGCTGATCGACTTCCCCACCTATCTCGAGCCGCACTACGCGCAGATGATCCGTGCGGAGAAGCTCAAGCCCATCAAGGTGTATCCGCTCTCCGAGAACAAGCACGCGGACGCCATCATGCGCGCCGAGGACGCGCGGGTGGAGCGCAAGGGCAATCGCGTGGACGTGTACATGCTCGCCGTTCGCACCCACTTCACGCCCGACATCGTGCGGGTGAACGAAGGCGACGACGTCTACTTCCACGTCACCAATCTCGAGCAGGACGACGACATCGCCCATGGCTTCGGCATCCTGTGGTCGAACTGCAACATGCAGATCGAGCCGGGCGAGACGAAGACCATGCATTGGAAGGCCGAGAAGGCGGGCGTCGTGCCGTTCTACTGCTCGAACTTCTGCAGCGCGCTGCACCAGGAGATGCAGGGCTATCTCGAGGTGCGCCCGCGCGGCACGCCGGTCGCGGCCGTGCAGCGGCCGGACCCGAAGAAGGTCGAGGAGATCGCGGCGCTCCTGAAGCGATGACCGGGGCGCGGGCCGGCAGGGTGCCGGCCCGCGCGCTCCGGACCGAGGCAGCGAGAGGGGAGGAGTGATGAGTTACCTGACCGGCACCTTCGGGTCACGCGAGCGCCTGCTCATCCTGCTGGTGGCGGCGGTGCTGCTGCCCGTGCTGTTCCTGCCGGTGCTCCCGATCTGGGTGATGAAGCTCTGGGCCCCGCAGTACCGCGAGGGTCTGACCCTGGTGATCTACACGAACACCATCCAGGGGGACCTGCAGAACATCAACATCCTCAATCACTACGTCGGCATGCGCGCCATCACCCCCGACGACTTCGACGAGTTCCGGTGGCTGCCGCAGGCGCTCACCGGCTTCGGTGTGCTGGCGCTGATGGCGGTGCTGTTCAACCGCCGGTGGCTGGCGGTGCTCGGATGGCTGGCGTTCACCGCGTTCGCCATCTACATGTTCCACGACTACGCGCAGTGGCTCCACCGCTACGGACACGAGCTCGATCCCCGTGCCGCGATGAAGCTCGAGGCGTTCACGCCTCCGCTCATCGGCTACGCGCGCATGGCCAACTTCAAGGTGCTGAGCCTGCCGGGGCCGGGGAGCGTGTTGCTGGGACTCGCCTGGCTCGTGGGGCCGGTGGTGTTCCTGCTCGAGCGCCGCGCGGCGAAGCGGGACGCGTCGGCATGAGACGCGCGCGCGGGCGCTGGCGCCTCGCGGTCGCGGGACTGGTGCTGCTCGCCGCCGCGCCGGCCGCCGCACGCACCTGGCATGCCGTTCCGGGCGAAGCGCCGGCGCGGCTGGCGCAGGCGGCTGCCGGCGACACGGTGGTGCTGGGACGCGGCACGCACCCGGGCCCCGTGATCGTGCGCACGCCGGTCGTGCTGGCCGGGGCGCCGGGTGCGGTCGTGCATGGCGGCGGCCACGGGTCCGTGCTCGTCGTGCTGGCGAGCGGCACCACGGTGCAGGACCTCGAGGTGCGGGCCAGCGGTCGCGACCGGCTGGCGATCGACGCGGGCGTGCGCGTGTCCTTCGCCGACGACGTCCGCCTGCGGCGGCTGCGCGTGCGCGACGCGCTGTACGGGCTCTACGGCGAGCGGTCGGCGGGCCTGCGCATCGAGTCGTGCGACCTCGAGGGCGGGCAGGATCCAGCAGCCGCCAGGGAGTCCATGAGCATGGAGGGCGACGGCAACGGGGTGCACCTGTGGACCTGCTCCGGCGCCACCGTGACCGGCACCCGGGTGGCGCGATTCACCGACGGCGTCTACCTGTCGTTCGCGCACCACGCCGTGATCGAGCGCAGTCTGTTGCACGAGAACGCGCGCTACGGGCTGCACACCATGTACTGTCAGCACGGCACGCTGCGCCGCACGCGCTTCACGCGCAACGCCGCCGGCTGCGCCATCATGTTCTCCAACCATCTGGTGGTCGAGGACAATGCGTTCGTGCGCAACCGCGGCGCCCGCACGTATGGCCTGCTGCTGCGGGACTGCTCCGACGGACGCTTCGAGCGCAACGAGGTGAGTGAGAACACGATCGGGTTCTTCATGGACAACTCGAACCGCAATCGCATCACGGACAACCGCATCGCCGACAACGGCTGGGGCGTGCTGCTGTACGCCTCGTGCGCCGACAATCTGTTCGCCGGGAACGACTTCGTCCAGAACGACCACCCGGTGGCGCTCGACATGCGGCGCACGCGGAACGCCTTCGACGACGGCCAGCGCGGCAACCACTGGAGCGAGCACGCCGCCTGGGACCTCGACGCCGACGGTCGCGGGGACGCCCCGTACTCGCCGGTGAGCGCGTTCGCGTTCCTCTCCAAGCAGTACCCCGACCTGACGCTGCTGACGAACAGTCCCGCCGTGCTGGCGCTCTCGGGCGCCGAGAAGGTGTTCCCGGCCCTGCGGCCGAGCGAGGCGGTGGACCGCATGCCCTCGCCCTCACCGTTGGCGGTGATGAGCCGCGCCGCGGCGGCAGGCCGCCCGCGGGACGAGGCCCCACCGGCGCCGGCCGGCGGGCGCTGGGGAGGCGCCGCGGGATTCGCGCTGCTCGCCTCGGCGGGCCTGTTCGGACTCCTGCGCGGAGTGCGGGCGTGATCCGCGTCGAGCACCTCTCGCGCCGCTACGGCCCGGTCACCGCCATCGACGACCTCTCGTTCGAGGTGCGGGCGGGGGAGACGTTCGCGCTCATCGGCCCCAACGGGGCCGGCAAGACGACCACGCTCAAGTGCCTGCTCGGCCTGGTGCGTCCCGATGGCGGCCGCATCGCGCTCGGGCGCGAGGGGCTGCCGCCGTCCGACCCGCGCGGCCGCGAGGGGATCGGCTACGTGCCGCAGCGGGTCGAGTTCCCGGCCGGGCGCTCGGTGCGGGACGTGCTCCGATTCGTCGCCGACCTTCGGGACCTGCCCGCCTCCGCCGTCGACGCCGCGCTCGCCCGCGTCGGCATGTCGGCGATGGCCGACCGGCGTGCGCGCGAGCTCTCGGGCGGCTACGTGCAGCGCCTGTCGCTCGCGAGCGCGCTGATCGGGGAGCCCGGCCTGCTGATCCTGGACGAGCCCACCGCCAGCCTCGACCCCCAGGCCACGCACGAGTTCCGGAGCCTCGTGCAGGACCTGCAGCGCGAGGGCCGCACACTGCTGCTGTGTTCGCACCTGCTCACCGAGGTCGAGCGCATCGCCGACCGTGTGCTGATCCTGGTGCAGGGCCGCGCGGCGGCGCTCGAACGGCTCGACGACCTTCGCGAACGCCAGGCGCGGGCGACACGGCTGCGTGTGCGCATCGGCGAGCCACCGGCGCGTGCGCTGGCGCTGCTCGAGGCGCGCGGGCTCGCCGCCTCGCCGGCCGGCGACGACGCGCTGGCGCTCACGGCCGGCGGCGAACGCTCGGGCGAGGCGCTCGAAGTGCTGCGCGCGGCGGGCCTCCCGGTGCTGGCGCTCGAGGTCGAACGCCCCTCGCTCGAGGAGCTGTTCCTCGAGGTCGTGCGCGCGGCGCACGCGGAGGTGCACGCATGAGGCGCGCCTGGATACTGCTGGCCGTGAGCGTGCTCGCCGCCGGAGGCGTGCTCATCGCGATGCGCCGCGCGCCGCGTCCGGGTCCGGCGCCGCCGCCGCCCGCGGCGGCCCGGCCGTTCGCCCACCTCACCGTGCGCGTCGTGGAGGGCGGCCTCGATCCGGCATGGGCCGAGGTGCCGCTCGGCTCGCAGCTGGTGCTCACGCGCGCCAGCGCCGCCCCCGGCCGGCACGTGCTGTCGCTGGCGGGCTACGAGCACGCGCTCGCGCCCTGCACGCTGCTCGCGGGCGCCTCGCGCACCGACACGCTCTTCCTCGATCTGCCGGGCGAGGACTTCGCGTGGCTGCTCGACCATCAGCCCGTGGGGCGGCTGGCCGTGGCCGGCTCGCACCTGGTGGAGGGGCACCGATGAACGCACGCCTCCGGCCGGGCATGGCGCGCCGCGTGGGGGTGGTCGCGCGCGAGGAGTTCCGCCGCGCGGTCGAGTCGCGCTGGCTGTTCGCGTTCGCGGCGCTGTTCGCGGCCGGCGTGCTCGGGTTGTCGTGGTTCGGCCTGGCGCCGGCCGGGGAACTGCGGTTCTCGGGCCTGGCGCGGGTCACCCTGAGCCTGCTCAACCTGGTGCTGTTCGTCGTCCCGCTGGTCGGACTCGTGCTCGGCGTCATGAACATCACGGCGCACGCCGAGTCGCTCGCCTCGCTGCTGGCGCAGCCGGTGTCGCGCGGCGAGGTCCTGCTGGGCAAGTACCTGGGCCTCACCGCCGCGCTGTCCGCGGCGCAGGCGGTCGGGCTCGGCGGCGGCGGCCTGGTGGTGGCGCTGCAGACCGACGGCACGGCGCTGGGCGGGTTCGTGGTGCTGTGCGCCGCCTCGCTGGTGCTCGGGGCGCTGTCGCTGGCGTGCGCGCTCGCGATCGCCTCGCTGTGGCCGGACCGGCTCAAGGCCACCGGGGCGGCGCTGGCCCTGTGGCTGGTGATGACCGTGTTCTATGACCTCGCCATCTTCGGCACCGTGGCGGCCCTGCGCGGACTGCCGCTGCAGAGCGTGCTCCTGCCGGCGCTCATCTCGAACCCGGTGGACCTGTCGCGCGTGCTGGTGACGCTCGCCGTCGGCCAGGGCGCTCTGTTCGGGCCGACCTCGGCCGTCCTCATGCGCCTGGCCGGGTCGGCGGGGGGGGTGGCCGTGGCGGTGGGCGCGCTCGCGGTGCAGACGGCGGTGCCGCTGGCGCTGGCGGCCTGGGTGTTCCGCCGTCGCGACTGGTGAGCCCCCGCCGGTTGCCTCGGTCCGCACCGGCCGACTATGGTGCGCCGCTGGTGGCGCGGCCTCCCGCGGCAGGCGACCCGTTAGCTCAGTTGGTAGAGCACCTGGCTTTTAACCAGGGTGTCGCTGGTTCGATCCCAGCACGGGTCACCAGCCCCGGCACCCGGGCCCCGATCCAATGATTGTGAAACCCGGAGGGGGCTGAGGCATCATAGGCAGCAGCCGAGCGGTCGCTCCGCCTTTTCCCCCATTCCGGCCGAGTGCACCGGGCCGCCCCATGCAGAGGAGTCCGACCACCGTGAGGAAGCTGACCTGCCAGGAAGTGCTCGACCAGCTCGAGGAGTTCCTCGACGACGAGGAGGCGGGAGCGCAACTCCGGGCCGAGGTCGAGATGCACCTCGTCAGTTGTCGTGACTGCCATGTGTACGTGGACTCGATGAAGCGCACCATCATGCTGGTCAAGGGCGAGGAGCCGGCCATGCCGCTGCACCTCTCGACCAAGCTGCACTCGGCGCTCATGGGCCTGTACCGCGAGGAGCCCGGCAAGAGCGGCTCCTGAGCCGGCCGCCCGTCCGACGCCCGCGCCCCCTCGATGGGGCGCGGGCGTCGTGCTGGGCACTTGCGGCCGGGTCCGGGGTAAGATGCGGCGATCCGACCCACTGGGAGACCTCATGAACCGACGCGTCCTGCTGACCCTGCTCGCGCTCGCGAGCCTCGCCCACGCCTCACCCGCCCACGCGCTGCGCCTCGAGGCGTGGCGCGGCCAGATCGCTTTCGGGTACACGCGGCTCAGCGGCGCCGACCAGTCGCCGCCCGGCTCCATCGGGCTGCTGCTCGGCGTGGACCACCCGGTGAGCGGCGCCTGGCGCCTCGGGCCGGCGGTCTCGTTCAGCCTGCTCGGTTCCACGCAGGTCGAGCGCGACGGCGTCCCGGCGGGCATCGACCACTCCATGCTCGACGGCTCCCTGCTGCTCCATCGCACGTTCGCGCGAGGGCCGCTGCAGCGCATCTCCTTCGGGCCGGGGCTCGCCAGTGCACGGGCCGAGCTGCAGGTGGCCGGTGGCGGCGCCGGGCTGTCCGACCTCGCCGTGGGGGAGGTGCGGCCGTGCGCCTCGTTCGAGGCGCTGTTCGCGCCGCGGACGCAGAGCGGCGTGAGCGTCGGCGCCGCCTTGGGCGCCCGCGTCGTGCCGCTCGACGATCTCACCTGGAGCGTCTGGTCGGCGCGCGTGGCCATCTCCTTCTAGGCCGTCCGGGGGGCTGCGGCACGCGGCTTTGACGCCCCCCGCGGCGCCCGCCTATGCTCGCTGCCGTTTCTCCTCCGGGGCGGGGTGAGAGTCCCCACCGGCGGTGACAGCCCGCGAGCCCGGGTCGGACCCGGGCATGACTCGGTGGGATTCCGAGGCCGACCGTACAGTCGGGATGGGAGGAGGAGGAGCGCGGCTGGACCGTGCCCTGCTCGCGACCCGAGCCGGGGCCCGGCCCGGCTGCGCTGCTTCGCCCCGGGGGCCCACCTGCCCGCGGGGCGTTCGCGTCCCGACCGGAGACCATGGCCACCGTTCCCGCCGACGAATCCGCCCACATGCGCCGGGCGCTGCGCCTCGCCGAGCGAGGGCGCGGCCGGGTCGCCCCCAACCCCATCGTCGGGGCGGTCGTCGTCCGCGACGGGCGCGTGATCGGCGAGGGCTGGCACCGTGCGCTGGGCGAGCCGCACGCCGAGGCCGTGGCGCTCCGCGCCGCCGGGCCGCGCGCCCGCGGCGCCACGCTCTTCTGCACGCTCGAGCCCTGCGACCACCATGGCCGCACGCCCCCGTGCACCGAGGCCATCCTCGCCGCCGGCATCCGCCGCTGCGTGATCGCGCTGCGCGACCCCAACCGCATCGTGGACGGGCGGGGCGTGCAGCGCCTGCGCGCGGCCGGTGTGCGCTGCGAGGTCGGGCTGCTGGCCGACGACGTGCGCCGGGCGATGCTCGGCTACCTGCTCGCGCACACCGAGCGGCGGCCGCGCGTGACGTGGAAGGTGGCGATGTCGCTCGACGGCCGCATCGCCGACAGCCGGGGCCGCTCGCGCTGGATCACCGGCGCACCCGCGCGCCAGCGCGGTCACGCCATGCGCGCGGCCTCCGACGCGGTGCTGATCGGGCTGGGGACGCTGCGCGCCGACGATCCGCGCCTGACGGTGCGGCTCGCCCGCCACACCGGGCGGCAGCCGCTGCGCGTGGTGTGCGACACGCACCTGCGCGTGCCGCTCGAGGCCCGCCTGGTCCGGGGCGCA
The DNA here is from genome assembly GCA_964568385.1 of uncultured bacterium. Classification (GTDB taxonomy): domain Bacteria; phylum Eisenbacteria; class RBG-16-71-46; order RBG-16-71-46; family RBG-16-71-46; genus CADEFY01. The sequence goes on along the minus strand of CAZMQP010000049.1, from coordinate 4,517 downwards.
CTCGCGAGCGGAACGGTCATCGCCTGCGGGCGCGAGGCGTCCGCCGCACGCGAGCGGCGGCTGCGCGCGCGCGGGGTGGACGTGTGGCGCCTGCCGCTGGCGAAGGACCATGTCTCGCCGCGGGCGCTGGCGCGCGCGCTGGTGGCGGCGGGCCGCCACGAGATCCTGCTCGAGGGCGGCGCCACGCTGGGCGCCTCGTGGCTGGGCGCCGGCCTCGTGGACGAACTCGCGGTCTTCGCCTCGACGCGCGTGCTCGGCGCGGGGCTGGCGTGGTGCGGCCCGTTCGGCGGCAGCCTGACGCGCGGACCGGCCGGCCGGCTCACCGGGCTCTCGCGCGTCGGCGACGATGCGCTGCTGACCGTGTCGCTGGGGGACACCTGATGTTCACCGGACTCGTCGAGGAGACCGGCCGCGTGCACGCCGTGGAGGAGCGCCCCGGCGGGCGCCGCTTCTGGCTCGCGGCCGGGCACGTGCTCGAGGACGCGCGCGTGGGGGACAGCATCGCCTGCAACGGCTGCTGCCTCACGGTCACGGCGCTCGAGCCCGGCCGGTTCTCGGTCGAGGCCGTGCCCGAGACGCTGCGGCTCACCACGCTCGGGGAGTGGCGCGCCGGCGACCGCGTCAACCTCGAGCGCTCGCTGCGGTTCGACCAGCGGCTCGGCGGCCATCTGGTGCAGGGCCACGTGGACGGCGTCGGCGAGGTGCTGGCGGTCTCGGACGAGGGCGACGGTCGCCGCATCACGTTCTCGCTGCCGGCCCCGCTCGAGCGCTTCGTGGCGCTCAAGGGGTCTCTCGCCGTGGACGGCGTCAGCCTCACCGTGGCCGGACTCGCCTCCGGGCGCTGCGACATCGCCTACATCCCGCACACGCTGTCCGCGACGCTGGCCGGGGACTACGCCCGCGGCCGCCGCGTGAACCTCGAAGTGGATCTCATGGCCCGCTACCTCGCGCGCATGCTCGAGACCGGCACGGCCGCTCCAGGAGGCGCCTGATGCCCCGCCGAACCACGACCCCGTCCCGCCCGGCGCGGGCCCGCAAGGCGCCGGCGGCGCGCTCGCGCGCCACGGCGAAGCCAGGCGCGAGCGTCTTCCTCACGGTCGAGCAGGCGCTCGCGCACATCCGCGCCGGCCGCATGGTCATCGTGGTGGACGACGCCGACCGCGAGAACGAGGGCGACCTCGTATTCGCCGCCGAGAAGGCGACCCCGGCGCTCGTGAACTTCGCGGTCACGCACGGCCGCGGCATCCTGTGCGCGGCGCTCGATGCCGCCCTCGCCGACCGGCTCGACCTGCAGCTCATGAGCGGCGACAACACCTCCAAGTTCGGCACGCCGTTCACGGAGTCGGTGGACGTGCGCCGCGGCACCACGACCGGCACCAGCGCGTTCGACCGTGCGCGCACGCTGCGCGCGCTCGCGGCGCCCGGCGCCAAACCGCAGCACTTCGTGCGGCCGGGGCACATCTTCCCGCTGCGCGGCATGCCGGGCGGCGTGCTGCGGCGGGCCGGGCACAGCGAGGCGGGCCCCGACCTGTGCCGGCTGGCGGGGCTGCAGCCGGCCGCGGCGATCTGCGAGATCCTCGCCCCCGACGGCAAGATGATGCGCCTGCCCGCGCTCGAGCGCTTCGCCCGCGAGCATGGACTCGGCATCCTCACCATCCGCGACCTCATCGCCCACCGGCGGAGGCGCGAGCAGCTGGTGCGCCGGGTGCTGAAAGTGCCGATCCCGACCCCGGAGGGCGCCTTCGACCTGCACCTCTACGAGAGCATCCTCGACGGCGACCTGCACATCGCGCTCGTCAAGGGCCGCGTCCGCGGCAAGGCGCCGGTGCTGGTGAGGGTGCACTCGCAGTGCCTGACCGGCGACGTGTTCGGCTCCGAGCGCTGCGACTGCGGACCGCAGCTGCACGCCGCCATGCGGGCGATCCAGAAGCGCGGCGCCGGCGTCGTGCTCTACCTTCGCCAGGAGGGCCGGGGGATCGGCCTCGCCAACAAGCTCCGCGCCTACCAGCTCCAGGACCGCGGCTACGATACGGTGACGGCGAATCTCAAGCTCGGCTTCCCGGCCGACCTCCGGGACTATGGCATCGGGGCGCAGGTGCTCGCCGACCTCGGCCTGAGGCGGATCGAGCTGCTGACCAACAATCCGCGCAAGGTCGTGGGCCTCGAGGCCCACGGGCTCACCATCGTGGGGCGCTCCGCGCTGCAGGTGCGAGCGAACCGGCACAACCGGCGCTATCTTTCCACCAAGCGTGACAAGCTGGGACACCTGCTCGACCTCGCCCCACTGAAGGAGCGGAAGTGACCGAACATCGGATCGACGGGGACGCCACCGGGCTGCGGTTCGCCGTGCTGGCGGCCCGCTGGCACGAACCCGCGGTGCGCCGGATGACGGACACCGCGCTCGAGACCCTGCGGCGGCAGGGCGCGGCCGAGTCCGCGCTCGCCCTGTGGTGGGTGCCGGGCAGCTACGAGCTGCCGGTGGCGGCCGGCTGGGCCGCGCGCTCGGGCGACTGGGACGCCGTGCTCGCCTTCGGCGTCGTGCTGCAGGGCGAGACCGAGCACTTCCGCCTCGTCGCCGAGGCGGCGAGCGAGGGCCTGCTGCGCGTGGCGCTCGACACCGGCGTGCCGGTGCTGAACGGGGTCCTCGCCGCGCGCGACACGGCGCAGGTGGAGGCGCGCACCGGCGGCGCCATGGGCAACACCGGCTCCACGGTGGCGCTCGCGGCCATCGCGATGGCGCGCCTGCGCCTGGCCGCGGGGGCGCGATGACCCGCGTGCCCCAGCGCCGCAAGGCGCGCGAGGTGGCGTTCCGCGTCGCCTACCAGGCCGAGATCGCCGGCGACTCCTTCGCGCACGCCTGGAAGGCCCGCCAGGAGGAGGAGGCGCTCAACGAGGACCAGCTCGAGCTGGCGGGCGACGTCGTCGCCGTGCTCGAGTCCCGCGCGGGCGAGGTGGACGACGTGCTGCGCGCGGCCTCCGAGCGCTGGCCGCTCGAGCGGCTGGCGGCCACCGACCGCGCCGTCCTGCGGGTGGCGATCGCCGAGATGCTGGCGCGCCCCGGCACCCCCGTTCGCGTGGTGATCGACGAGGCCATCGAGGTGGCCCGCACCTATGGCAGCGAGGAGTCGGGGCGCTTCGTGAACGGCGTGCTCGACCGCGCCGCGCGCACGCTCCGGGCCGCGGAGTTCTGATGCGACTCGCGATCGTCTCCGACATCCACGGCAACCTCGAGGCGCTCGAGCGCGTGCTCGCCGACCTCGAGGAGCGCCGTCCCGAGGGCATCTTCTGCCTCGGGGATTTCGTCGGCTACGGTGCCGCGCCCAACGAGTGCATCGCGCGCCTGCGGCCGCTGATCGAGGGCGCGGTGGCCGGCAACCACGACCTCGCCGCCTGCGGGCGCATCCGCCTCGGCTACTTCAATCCGGACGCGGCCGCCGCGGCGCGCTGGACCACGCAGGCGCTGACCGACGAGCACCTGGCCTACCTCGAGGAACTGCCGATGGCGCGCTCGTGGCGCGGCGCGTGCGTCGTGCACGCCTCGCCGGCCGAGCCGGGGGAGTGGCACTACGTGTTCTCGCCCAACGACGCGTTCCACGAGATGCAGCACTGTCACGAGCGCCTGTGCTTCATCGGCCACTCGCACGTGCCGACCGCGTTCGAGGTGGAGGGCGACCGCGTGCAGGAGCGACGGACGGGGAGCGTCGCGATGCGCCCGGGCGCCCGCTACCTGGTCAACGTGGGCAGCGTGGGGCAGCCGCGCGACGGCGACCCGCGCGCCGCCTACCTGTGGTGGGACACGGAGGCCGACACGCTGGAGCACGTGCGGCTCGACTACGACGTGGAGGCGGCCATGGCCCGCATCCGCGCTGCGGGGCTGCCGGCCTTCCTCGCCGACCGCCTCAAGGTGGGCCAGTGAGCCGCGATCGCCGCTCGACGCTCGAGCACTGGGAGTCGTACTGGAAGGGTCATCGCCAGGATATCGACGAGACCTACTCGACCGGCGGCCGCCTCGTGCGTGAGACGCTCGCCGACGGGCCGGTGGAGGGCCGCTGGGTGATGGAGATCGGCGCCGGCTCGGGCCGCGACCTGATCGAGCTCGCCGCGCTCGGCGCGCGCGGCCTGGTGCTGGACTACTCGCCCGCCTCGCTGCAGCTCGTGCGGACGCAGGCGGCCGCGCGCGGGGTGCCGGTGATGCTGGTGCAGGCCGATGCCACGCGCATGCCGTTCCGTGACGGCGCCATCGACATCTCGTTCCACCAGGGCCTGCTCGAGCACTTCCGCGACCCCATGCCGCTGCTGCTCGAGAACGCGCGCATCACGCGCGCCGGCGGCCGCGTGATCGTGGACGTGCCGCAGACGTTCCATCTCTACACACTCATGAAGCAGGCGCTCATCGCGCTCGACCGCTGGTTCGCCGGCTGGGAGACGCAGTTCACAGTGGGCCAGCTCGAGACCCGCTGCCGCGAGGCGGGGCTCGAGGTGGTGCGCACCTACGGCGACTGGATGGTGCCGGGGCT
>CAZMQP010000048.1:0-12385 GCA_964568385.1 uncultured bacterium | reverse complement strand
GCGTCCCCAACGGGATTCGAACCCGTGTCGCCGCCGTGAAAGGGCGGTGTCCTAGACCCCTAGACGATGGGGACGCAGCGGCGGGCGACGGTAGTGGGAGCGGACGATGGGCGCAAGCCGCCGGGCGCGCCTCTCCGGCGCTCGTCAATGAGCGCTTGACCGGCCCCGCCGTCCGCGCCTAATGCTCAACGTGCCATGACGCGCACCGCCAGCATCCTCGTTCACGTGCCCGGCCCGCTCCGCGACGGCTGCGGCGGCGCGCGTGAACTCACGACCGACGCCGCCACCGTGCGCGCGGTGCTCGACGACCTCGAACGCCGCTTCCCGGCGCTCTACCGCGGCGTCTGCGACGAGACGGGCACAGTCCGCCGCCACCTCAACCTCTACGTGAACACCGAGCACATCCGTGAACTCGACGGCCTCGAGACGGCGCTCGTGCCGGGCGACGAGGTGACGATCCTTCCCGCAGTCTCCGGAGGCTGAGCATGTCCGAGCGCGTGATCCTCACCATCGGCACCAAGAAGGGGCTGTTCGTGGCCGAGGCAGCCAAGGCGCGCGGCACGTTCGCGCTGCGGGGGCCGTTCGCCGAGGGCGTGGGCGTCTACGCCACACTCGTGGACACGCGCGGCACGCCGCGGATCTACGCGTCGAGCTGCAACCCGTTCTTCGGCATGAAGGTGATGCGCTCGACCGACCTGGGTCACCACTTCGAGCCGACCGCCTCCGCGCCCGAGTTCTCCAAGGACGACGGGCGCGCGCTCGCCAACATCTGGTCGCTCGAGCCCGGCGCGCGCGAGAACGAGCTGCTGTGCGGCGTCGAACCGGCGGCGCTGGTCCGCAGCCGCGACGGCGGCGATTCGTGGCAGATGGTGCCGGGCATCAGCGAGCACGAGCACGCGCGCAAGTGGCAGCCGGGCAACGGCGGCCTGTGCCTGCACACCATCCTCCGCGACGGCGACCGCGTGCACCTGGGCATCTCCACGGGCGGGCACTACCTGAGCGAGGACGGCGGCGAGACGTTCCGGGCCGCCAATCAGGGCGTCGGCGCGGGCTTCGCGCCCGATCCCTACCCCGAGTTCGGCCAGTGCGTGCACAAGATCGTGGGGCACAAGGCGGTGCCGGGGCGCCTCTACATGCAGAACCACGGCGGCTGGGCGGACTGGGACGGCCCCGGCGGCAAGCGGCCCGATATCGGCGTCCTGCGCAGCGACGACCACGGCCACACGTGGCGCTCGATCGCCAAGGGGCTGCCGTCGGACTTCGGCTTCCCGATCGCGGTGCACCCCAACGACCCCGACACGATCTACGTGGTGCCGCTCGAGCCCATGACCCGCACCTGCCCCGGCGGCGTGCCCGCCGTGTGGCGCAGCGAGAACGGCGGCGCGTCGTGGAGCCCCCTCAAGAAGGGGCTGCCGCAGAAGGACAGCTACTTCACCGTGCTCCGCGACGCCATGGACTTCGACGAGGCCGACGCGCCGGCGCTCTACTTCGGCACCACCACGGGCCAGCTGTGGATGGGCCGCGAGGGCGGCGAGGCGTGGGAGTGCCTGTTCGACTCGCTGCCGCCCATCCACTGCGTCAAGGTCGCGGTGGTCTGAGCGCCTCGGAGCCTCAGCGCAGCACCACGAGCCGGCCCGAACGGGTGACGGGGCCGCGGGCCGAGTCGAGTCGCAGCCGGTGGAAGTACACCCCATCGCCGGAGCCCGGTGTCATCCCGGGCGCCCGGCGTTCGACTCCCCGCAACCCCGGCTGGGCCGCCGGGTCGCAGATGCCGTGTCAGATTGGCGGCCGCGAGGCGAATCCCCATGGCGGGGCGCTCGGCCGGGCGCCCCCGGGTCATGGCCGACACCCCAGGGAGCACCCGATGCGCGCCTTCCTCTCCGCCGTTCCGCGGTCCCTTCGGCTCGCCGCGCTGGTGGCGGTCGCCCTGCCGTTCCCCATGGCCCGCGCCGCCTCTGCGCAGTCCGCGGCCCCCCCGGTCGCGGCGTGGAGCGCCGCTCCGGGCGGCGAGCCCTGCGGCTCGGAGCTCAAGCTCGAGGAGGCGCTGCAGGCGGACCCGGGTCTGCGCGAGCGCCGGTCGCTCTTCGAGGCGCTCGTTGAGGAGGCCCAGCGGCAGGGGCTCGCGCCGAGCCGGTCGCAGGTGGCGGGCCCGAGCTACGTGATCCCGGTGGTGGTGCACATCGTCCACCAGAACGGGCCCGAGAACATCTCCGACGCGCAGGTGCTGAGCCAGATCTACGCGCTCAACCGCGACTTCGCCGACTCGCTCACGAGCGGCTCACCGGCCGTCAACACGAACATCCAGTTCTGCCTCGCCACCCAGCTCCCCAACGCGAGCCCGGTGGTGTGGTCCACCACCCCGGGCATCACGCGCACGTTCTCCTCGCAGACGAACCACACCTTCGGCAACTACGCGAGCGAGGTGGCGCTCAAGGCCATCGACTACCTGCCGTCGAACAAGTACCTCAACATCTGGGTGGTCAACCACATCGCCGGCGCGGGCGGCGGCGTCGCCGGCTATGCCACGTTCCCCGGCACCGTGCCCCCGACCCTCGACGGCATCGTGATCCGCTACACGGCGTTCGGCAGCAACACCACGCCCTTCGGCGGCCCGTGGCCCAACGCGCTGCCCAACAACGCCGACGGCAAGATCATGACGCACGAGGTCGGCCACTACCTGAACGTCTACCACACGTTCCACGGCGCCTGTTCCTCGCAGGGCGACTTCGTGGCCGACACGCCCCCCGAGGCCGTGTTCCGCACCGGCTGCCCGGCCGGCTCGCTCACGTCGTGCACCAACGTGAACGACCCGATCGAGAACTTCATGGACTACACCAACGACGCCTGCCGCTTCGCCTTCACCGCGGGTCAGACGGTGCGCATGCACACCACGCTGTCGTCGTTCCGCGCCTCGCTCGTGAGCGGCCAGAACCTGATGGACGTGGGCTGCGACAGCGGGCTCAACGCCCTCATCGTGCGCTCGCGCGGGCAGATCTGCAGCGCCGACACGGTGGCGTACACCACGCCGGCCGCGGGCGCGGGCTGGACCTACGCGTGGAGCTTCCCGGGCGGGGTGCCGTCGTCCGCGAACACCCAGAGCGCCTCGGTCGTGTACCCGAATCCCGGCGTGTACACCGCGACGCTCACGGTCACCGACGGCTTCTACGGCGTCAGCACCAACTCGGTGACCACCTACGTCCGCGCCTGCGTGCCCGTCACGGGGCCGTGCCGGCAGTGGGTGGCGCCGCAGAACTCCTCGCTCGACTTCGGCACCGGCGTGCCGCGCCCGGTGGCGGGGCGCATCAACACGTCGGCCGAGCCGGGGTCGGCCATCTCCGATGCCGCGGGCAACCTGCTCTTCTACACCGACGGCATCCGCGCCTACGACCGGACCAACGCGATCATGCCCAACGGCACCGGCCTGCTCGCGGGGACGAGTTCGCACAACGGCGCGCTCATCATCGCGCGCCCGGGCGCGTCCTCGCAGTACTTCCTGTTCACCGTGCGCCAGGGCGAGGAGGCGCCCAACACCAGCGCGCTCAACTACAGCGTCGTGGACATGACGCTCAACGCCGGGTTCGGCGCCATCGTCACCGGTCAGAAGAACCTCACCGTGGCGCTGCCGGGCACGCCGAACGCGATGCTCGAGGGCATGGCCGCCATCCCGCATTGCAACGGCACCGACTGGTGGCTCATCACGCACGGGGGATGGAACACCGACGGCAAGCTGTTCGTGACCCGGATCACGAATGCGGGCCCCACGGTGACCACGGCCTACTCGATCGGGCTCGCGGTGCCGGGCAACCCGTTCCTCGGCGCCCTCGCGGCCTCGCGCGACGGCACCCGCATCGCCGGCATCTCGGCCAGCTACGGCACGCTCGCGGTGTGGAACTTCAACCGCACGACCGGCGTGCCGACGACGCTGCTCGCCACCACCGGCGCCTACGGCGGCTACGCCGACGTGGCGTTCAGCCCCAATGGCCGGCTGCTCTACTTCAATCACGCCAGCGCCGGCTTCGGCGTGCGCCAGCTCGACCTGGTGACGCTCCAGGTCCGCGACATCCTGACCGGCCCCCTCACGGCGATCGCGCAGGGCCCCGACGGCCTCATCTACATCGCGCCTGCGGGATCCACGTCGCTCCACTGCATCAACTACCCCGACCAGTTCAACACCAACAACCTGAACGAGTGCGGGCTCAACCTGGCGAGCGTGCCGCTGGCGCCCGGCGCCACCACCGGGCCGTTCGGGGCGCTGCCCAACATGCCGCTCCAGTGCACCACGGTGCGGCCGGCGGAGTTCACGTACACGGTCACCAACTGCCTCACCGTGAACCTGTCCTCGCTCAATTGCTCGGGCCCGTGGACCTGGAACTTCGGCGACGCCACGAGCGGCAGCGGGCAGACGGTGTCGCACACGTACGCCTCGCCCGGCACCTACACCATCACCCTCACGGTGGCGGGAGCGGTGCCGGCCACCATCCAGAGGACCGTCACGCTCGGCATGCAGCCGGTGTCCATCGCGGGCTCGTCCACCGTGTGCGACACGGTCGCGTACAACTACTCGGCGGTCGGGCCGCCGAACTACACCTACTCCTGGAGCACGAGCGGCGGCGTGCCCACGTTCGGCAGCGGCAGCAACATCGACGTGAAGTGGCCGTTCAGCGCCGGGACCCTGACGCTGGTGGCGTACGACTCCACCTCCGGCTGCTCCGTGACGCTGACCAAGAACATCGGGCCGTGTCCCACCTGCACGCCGCCGCCCGCCAACATGACGGCGTGGTTCCCGCTCGATGAGACCTCGGGCACGCTGGCGCTCGAGACCGTGCTCGCCTCGCACGGCCAGGATGTGAACGGGCCGCTGCACGCGCCGGCCCAGGTGCGGCGCGGCCGCACCTTCAATGGCGTGAACCAGATGGTGCAGGCGGCGGATGCACCCAACCTCGACTTCGGCACCGGCGACATCACCATCGACGCGTGGGTCCGCACCGCGGTCGGCACCGGCATCCAGTCGGTGGTGGACAAGCGCACCGTGGACCCCGAGCAGGGCTACGCGCTCTACCTCAAGCACGGCCGGCTCGCCTTCCGGCTGGCCGATCTCACCACCTCCACCGAGTACTGGCTGCCGACCACGCCCTACGTGGCCGACGGCCAGTGGCATCACGTGGCGGCCGTGCTGCGCCGCTCGGTGCCGGCCACCGGCACGCGCCTGTTCGTGGACGGCAACCTCGTCGCGAGCTTCCCCGCCTATGCCGGGGGCGACGTGAGCAACGCCGAGCCGCTCCTGATCGGCGCCGAGGCCGGATTCCTCGCGCCCCAGACCTACATGGCCGGCTCGATCGACGAGGTCGAGTTCTTCCAGCGCTCGCTCGCCGCCTCGGAGATCAGCGCCATCGTGCTCGCGGATTCGCTCGGCAAGTGCAAGGAGTTCAGCTGGGTGCCGACGGTGGCCAACATCTGCCGCGACCAGACCGCGGTCACGCTGACCATGCGGGTGTGCAACTACACCACCACCACGCAGACCTACGCGATCTCGTTCGGCCCGCAGCCGCTGGGCGGCATCTGCACGTGGCCGAGCCCCACCGGGATCGCGCTCACCACGCCCGGCACGGTCACCGTGCCCGCCAACAGCTGCGTGCCGGTGACCTACACCGTGCCGCGGCCGGCGGGCATGCCGCTCTATCAGACGTCCTGCTACCTGGTCACCGTCACCAACACCGCGACCTCGCAGTCCACCACCAACATCGGCGCCATCTACTCGAGCCGGCGCTGGTGCAACCTCGTGGTGGTCGGACCGGTGGGCGTGGGCGGCTGGGGCGGATCGGGCGGGGCGACCGGCGCGGCGCGGCTGGTGTGGGGGGGGGGGGGGGGGGGGGGGGGGGGGGGGGGTGGGGGTGGGGCGACCGGCGCGGCGCGGCTGGTGTTCCGGGTGACCAACACCGGCGACGATCCCGTCTCCGAGCCGTACACGCTGTCGCTCGGCGCCGCCCACGGCGCCGCGCCCGACGAGGAGGCGCTCGTCTCGCTCGATGGCCTGCCGCCGGGCGAGCCGGTCACGGGCGCCGTGTCGCTGGGCCCGGGCGAGTCGGCTGATGTCGAGGTGCACGCCACGTTCGCCGAGCCGCGGGCGTTCCGCTTCTACGACGTCGTGTGGTCCATGGACGAGGACGGCGACGGGATCGCCGAAGCGCTGCAGACCGGCGCCGTCTCGTTCGGGCAGACGCAGCCGACCGTGTCGGTTCCGGGCGAGCCGCGCGCCGGCGTGCGGCTCGCGCTGGGCGTCTCGCCGAACCCCGTGCGCTCGCACGCCACCGTCCGGTACGTGCTGCCGGCGAACGGGCGCGTCGAGCTGGCGCTCTACGACGTGGCGGGACGCGAGGCCACGCGCGTGCCCGCGTTCGACGCTCCCGCGGGGGAGGGCGCGGTCACGCTCGACTGCCGCGGACTGCCGCGCGGCGTGTACTTCGCGCGGATGCGTGTGGACGCGCAGAGCGCGGGACAGCGGTTCCTGCGGCTCGAGTGAGCGGGGAACCGGTCAGCGGGTGACGAGCGCGGAGGCGGGGCGCGAGGCGGCGGGCTCGGGCCACGGCCCGCCCTCTGCGAGCGCGTCCCCTTCGAAGCAGCCGCGCTCGAGGTCGAAGGCCCGCGTGGTCGGGTGGTAGCCCTGCGCGCCCTGCGCGAAGCCCATGGGAGCGACGACGCCGCAGTCGTTCGCCGGGGGAGGCGATCGCATGGCGAGGATGATGAGCACCACCAGGGTCATGGTCAGCACTCCGAGGACCAGCGTCACCGGAACCGACCGGCCGTCGTCCAGGCCGAGCGACGACTCGCGGATGTCGGAGACCGGCACCCGGAGGGCGCTGGCCCAGCGTTCCTCGGGACTGCCGAACGCGCGGAGGTCCTCGATGACCAGCGCCTCCGCCGAGGGCAGTGACCCCTTCCGCAGGGCTCGCGACAGTGTGCGCAGGGCCTCGGGCCGTCCGTCCGCGTGCCGGATCGCCCGCACGAACTCGACGGGCACCCGCATATCGCCGGGGCCCTCTCGGCCCGACACGAGGAGCGACCGCTCGCCGTACCCCGCGAAGGCCGCGGTCCGCTCGCGGCCGTCACGCAGGGAGACGTGCAGCGTCTCGCCGAGGACGAACGGAACGTAGTCGTCCGATTCCGCGTGAGCGGCGAATCGCATCGCGTAGTGCGCGGAGTCCAGCAGCGCCCGGCCGAGGAAGCGGCCCTCGATCACGGAACCGTCCCTGAGCCGCAGCTTCAGCTTCGCCCCGGGATCGAGCACGGCCGCCTCGCCCGGTGCGACGAGACTGGCCCCGGCCCGCGCGGTCGGCGGCGCGCCCCACCCGAGCAGCGGGGCGTGGGACCCCGCCGGTCCGAAGGTGACCGGACCGATCCACAGGATGACGAGCGCGAGCGCCGTGATGCGCCTGCGCCGCGCGCGTCGCCGCCCCGCGCGTGCGCCGACTCCGGGCGGGGCGGTCGGAGGCTCGAACCGGGATGACGCGTCGAGTCGGTTCACACGGTCCTCCGGTGGGGCGGGACGCTCCGATGCGGGGAGTCTCGGGCAGGGAGGGGGGCCCGGGCAAGGACCGAATCGAGGGCGGGCTGCCGCCCGGCGCCGGACACTCCGCACGAAGCACCGCCCCTGGCGCCTCGGAGAGCCCGGATCAGCGGTAGATCGTCTTGACGCGTCCCCAGGTTCGCGTGGTCGTCTCCGTGGGAGACGTCGTGACTCGCACGTTGTCGATCGCGGTGTTCTGGGTTGCCCCGCCCGTCGCGCGCCAGCGGATCTTCGCGATCGGTGTGCTGGAGAGGAAGCCGACGAACCCATATCGGTTGGGTGCCTGCGTCAAGGTGTAGCTCAGGAGTTCGGTCCCATCCGGAGCGGACAGCGTCACGACGGGAGCCGCGAACGCATTCGTGATGTCGTTGAAGCCCACCGCCCGGGTTCCGGACGGCAGCGTCATGTCGATGTCGTCCTCGCCATTCCCTGTGAGGCACCTGCTGGTCGGGATCGGATTCGTGTTCGTGATCGGAACCGAGCTGTCGATGATGAAGAGGTTGTTGAGGGGGGGATGCGCCGAGAACTGGATGCCGCCGAGGGTGAAGGCGGCGGTCGCCCCGTAGGCCCTGCCGTTGAAGTCCGCGACGACGGGGGCGCCGGTGTCCGTGACGAACTGGGTCTCGCTCGTGTAAGCCGTGACGGCGGCAGACGCGGTTCCGAAACTCGCCAGCAGGCCGGGAACAAGAGCCATGAGGAGGACCTGGCGATACCCGAGGCGGTGCATGCTGCCTCCGTATGACTCTGCGAGTGGGCGGGGGCCGGCGACCGGATCGGGGCGCTGGCGGGGCAGCCGCAATTGTCCGAGCGTGACTGGGTCGCGTCAACGAGTTTGTCGTGTGATTCCGAAGAACTCCCGGGACGGCGGGTTGCCTTCGCACCCCTGAGCCAGTTGCGCCACGCCCAGCGGGGCCCCAGCCTACGGGGGCCCCGACTCGATCGAGCCGAGGCGTCGGGCAGGCAGGGGGTCTCGATGACCCGGACCATGCCGTGCGAGTGGGGCGCATCAGCGACGAGGAGCCATGGATGATTCGCGGTCGGGTGCGCATGACTCTGGCCGCCATGGTCGTCCTGATCGGCCTCGTCCACGCGGCCTCCTGCGCCACGAAGCAGGGGGCCATGGGCGCGATTCCCGACGACCGGGCCATCGCTCCGAGTGCGAGACTCCGCTTCGAGACCGTGCGCTCGATCCTCGAGGACCGCAGGGGCGACTTCTGGTTCGGTAGCTGGAATCAGGGGGTCGCCCGCTTCGACGGCGAGCGGCTCTCCTACTTCACACTGCAGGACGGCCTGAGTGACAACCAGATCCGGTCCATCCACGAGGATCGCGACGGGGTGATCTGGTTCGAGGGCGGGGTCGGAGTCAGCGGTTTCGACGGCAGGCGGATCGTCACGCCCACGGCGAGGGACTACACCTCGAAGGACGATTGGCGGCTCGGCACGGGCGACCTGTGGTTCAAGGAGGACGGGGGGGCCGGGGCGACCGCGGCCGAAGGTCAGCCGGGCGTGTATCGGTACGACGGCGAGTCCTTCACCTTCCTGGCCCATCCGGTCCACGCGGACCCCTCACGGCCGAGTGCCTTTGCGACCACCGGCATCGCCAAGGGGAGGAGCGGCCGGCTCTGGTTCGCGACGTACGAAGCGGTGTTCGGCTTCGACGGCGAGTCCTTCACCACGATCGATGACGAGAGCCTGGGACTCGACGACAGCACCGGGTCGCTTCACGTCCGCTGCGTCTTCGAGGACAGCAAGGGGAGGCTTTGGATCGGGAACAATGGGATCGGGGTCATCCTGGTGGATGGAGGCACCGTCACCCGATTCACGCAGGAGCACGGGCTCGGGAAGTCGGGGCCCCACGGCGGCAGGACGATTCCCCAGCCGGGCGACGTGACCGATGGTTCCCCCACGCTGCATCGGGTGTTCTCCATCGGAGAGGACCGCGACGGGAACATCTGGTTCGGCACCGTCGAGCATGGGGCCTGGCGATACGATGGTGAGTCGCTCAGGCACTACAGCGCCCGGGACGGCCTGACGACCAGGGACGTCATGTGCATCTACACGGATCGCCGTGGCGACCTGTGGCTGGCGGGGCATGGCGTGTTCCGATTCAACGGAGCGTCGTTCGAGCGGATGCACTGAAAGCCGTGCGCGGCCGGGTTTGGTGAACCGACTCCCGGTTCCCGCTCGCGCACGGACCCGGACGGGGCCGCACCTCAGGCTGCCACGCGCGGCTGAAACCGCGTGACATCGAGCAACCCGCATGGGACGTTCCCCGGCCCATGCCCCGGACTGTGCTCCGGGAGCGATCCTGTCCCGATCCCCGGAGAGCCCCTTGCCTCGCGTCCGCGACCACCGCAGCCTCGCCGCAGCCCTACTGACCTGCATCCTGTTCGCGCACTCGGACGCCATCGCCGGATCCTTCTTCCAGCCATGGTCGAAGGCCGGGTGGACGTTCGAGGGGGTGGCGGGGAACACCGACGGCGACCCGCAGGATGAGCTGCTCTTCCGCAGGAACTCGGATCAGCACTTCGCGCTGATCGATGGGCTCACCGGTGCCACCGACCTCGATCTTCCCGACTTCAAGTACGGCGAGGCCGGCACCCGTTTCGAGAACGTGGACGCCGATCCCCAGCTCGAGGTGCTGTGCTTCCGTCCGGGCGGTGGTCCGGTGACACCGCTCACTCGCCTGTACGACTGGAACGCCGGCTCCTACAGCACCCTCGTGAACCACTCCGATCCGGTCTCGCAGATCGAGTTCGCGCAGATGCGGAGCGGCACGGAGTTCGAGCTGATCGAGGTCTCGCCCGCCGATGTCGTCGTGCGGGCGGTGAACGGCACCGTGTTGCTCCGGGCCTCGACCGCGGTCAGCCCGTGGAGCGGCAGGGGGACCCACGGGTTCGCGCTCGAGCTCGACGGAGACGGCGTTCCCGAGCTGGCGGTCATCCAGCGGCTCTACGAATCCGACCAGCAGACGCTGTACTTCAGGTGGACCGGCGCGAGCTTCGCCTACCAGTGGTCGATGACGAGCTGGAACGTGCTCGGCGTCGTGAACACCGATTCCGATGTGAGCAGCGAGGTGTTCGCGTTCAACCTCATCGACGGCAGGTTCGAGTTGTTCAATGGGACCACCGGCAGCGTCGACATGAACCTCTCGAACGAGTTCACCATGAACAACGGTTCGACCATCCACTTCCAGGACATCAACGGTGACGGGCGCGCGGAGATCTTCGCGACGCGCCCTGAGATGGTGGCTTCCCGGCTGTTCCGCGCGTATCAGTGGATCTCCGGGAGCTTCTACGACGAGCTGTTCTCGCACGTCAAGGACGGCGTGCGTGGTCCCGTGCAGACCCGCAGCACCACGCAGTACGAGTATCTCGAGGTGCCCGGGATTCCCATTCAGGATGTCGTGCTGCGTGACATGGCCGGCGATGAGGTGTTCCGCGCCTCGATCCATCTGCTGGGGTGGACACCCTCGTCGGCTCAGGTGTCCCCCATCGATCTCGATGGCGATGGCGTGATGGAGCTGCTCATCGAGAACTCGAACTCCGCGCGAGTCGTGCGATTCAACGGGAGTTCCCATGCGCAGCTCTGGTCGACCTCCACCTGGAGGGGGCTGTCGCCGATTCCGGGGGTCGGATCCGCCCCCATCGAGGGATTCGTCGCGCATGCCGGGGACGGGCACTTCGGCATGCTGAGTCCGCTGTCCGGAGGGCTGCTCGCCGACTGGCCGGCCTTCAACACCTCCAACTCGGGCTTCGGATGGTTCGACCTGGATCACAACGGCCGGAACGAGCTGCTGTTCATGCAGCTTCCCGGGCCGTCGCTGACGACGAGCTACCGCTGGAACAACTCCGCCTATGTGGAGCAGTTCTCGCACAACGATCCGGTCGATCAGGGCTACCTGGTGGCGCCGTATCGCACGACGGCGCAGAGCGAACTGCTCGAGGTGCTCACCACCGACCTGCGCATCAGGACATCGAGCGGCGCGGTGATCTTCCGTGCGTCGACCGACCTGCCGGCGTGGGCCAACGGCGCCGTGACGGCGTCGAACACGGATGTGGACCACGATGGCATCAGCGAGTTCGTGGTGAGCGACCCGTTCGTGTCGCGGTTCGTGCGCTACATGCCGACCACCGGCGTCGGCGATGGGGCGGGAGGTGTGGCGCTCGGCCGGGTCACCAGCACGCCGAACCCGTTCCGTGGCGCCACGCGCCTGCAGTTCTCGACGCGCGCGGAGGGCGACGTGGGGATCGCGGTCTACGATCTGGGCGGCCGCCTGTTGCGGAAGCTCGACCGGCGTCTGCCCGCGGGATCGCACGACATCGAGTGGGACGGCCGCGACGCGTCGGGACGAGCCGCACCCGGCGGCGTGTTGTTCTTCGAGGTGCAGGCGGATGGCGCTCGCGAGACGCGGAAGCTGGTGCGCATCGGCGAGTGAGCGCTCAGCCGGGCCGAGTGGGCCGCGGCTCGGGTCGCCGGGATCAACGGGTTCAGCGCGAGCCGCGCGAGATGAGCAGGACGCGCGCCTCGCTCACCATGCCCTTGGCCATCAGGTCGCTGGCGCCGCTCTCGGCGGCCGACTCGCTGGGCCAGTTGCCGAGCACGAGGCGGTACATGGTCACGCCGGAGTCCCGGTACGGCATGATGCGCACCGGCATGCGGGTGGCGTCCGCCATGCGCGAGCGTTCCTCGTTGGCGCGCGCCTCATCGAGGTACGCGCCGATCGCCACGCCATAGACGCTGGAGGGCTCGGCCGGCGCGGGCTTGGCCGCGGCGGGCGCGGGCGCGGGCGGCGCGGGCACCGCAGGCGCCGGAGCCGCG
>CAZMQP010000047.1:0-12410 GCA_964568385.1 uncultured bacterium | reverse complement strand
GGCTACTTCGTCGGGTTCGGCAACCCGAACCTCAAGCCCGAGCAGACCACGGCCTACGAAGTCGGCTTCGAGCGCCAGGTCGGCGACCGCAGCAAGATCGACATCACGGCCTACTACAAGGACGTGAAGGACCTGGTCGAGATCACCAACATCCCGTCGTTCCCGAACGCGTTCTCGTCGTACCGCAACCGCGACTTCGCGACGATCAAGGGTCTCGACATCGGCTGGACCATGCGCCGCACCAACCACATCGCGGCCAGCGTCAACTACAGCCTCTCGTACGCGCAGGGCACCGGCTCGGTGTCGAACTCACAGGGGAACATCGCCTGGACGGCGAGCAATCCGCCCAAGCAGACCGCTCCGCTCGACTTCGACCAGCGCCACAAGATCTCGCTCAACCTCGACTGGGAACTGGGCAAGGGCGAGGGCCCCAAGTGGGGCACGTGGCCGATGCTGCAGAACACGTCGGTGAACCTGCTCTACAACGTGGGCTCCGGCACGCCGTACACCCCGACCACCATCTACAACGAGGTGACGCTGGCGAACGTGAACTCGTCGCCGATCGGGCCGCTCAACTCGCGCTACGGCCCTTGGTCCTCGACGCTCGACATCAAGGCGACGCGCGGCTTCGAGCTCGGCGCGACCAAGTTCGAGGGCTTCGTCTGGGTGCTGAATGCGCTCGACGCGCGCAATCCCGTCACGGTCTACACCGGCACCGGGTCGGCCTTCGCCACCGGCTGGCTCAACACCGAGGACGGCCAGACGTTCCTGCGGGACACGGGGGAGCAGGGCGCCAAGCTCTACGACCTCGCGCAGAACAACCCGAATCTCTACTCGAACCCGCGTCTCGTGCGCTTCGGCGTGCGGGCGAGCTTCTGACGGGTGGGCCCGATGAATCGTAGGAGGAACGCCATGGACCTGCGCCGTGTCGCACTCGCCTGGCTCGCGGCAGCCGCCGTGATCTCGTGCGGCGCCAGCGCGGCCGATGCCGCACGTCCCCTGTCGCAGCGCACGGCCACGCCCTTCGGCGTGAACCGTCCGACGCGGGTGGGCACGCTCGACATCGACCGCCGCATCGACGTCAACACCGCCAACCTGTGGGTGTCCAACAACGGATCCTTCGGCTTCGACCAGGCCAACGGCAACACCGGCATGTACTGGCCGAAGGGCACCGACAAGGGGATCATCTTCGCGGCCGGCCTGTGGCTGGGTGCGACGGTGGCCGGGCAGCCCCGCACGGTCGTCGCCGAGTACTCGATGGAGTACGGCCCCGGCAAGATCCTCCCGGGTGGTGTCGCCGGCAACCCAGATGACCCGACCGATCCCGCCTACCTCGTCTACAAGGTCGTGCGCTGGACGGGCAATCCCCAGGACTCGACGCGTCTCGAGCGCGTGCCCAACGAAGCGGCCTACGAGGATCCGCTCGTGCACCACTCGTGGAGCGAGTACATGACGGGCGCCGTGCCCAAGGGCGCGCCGTGGCGCATGTACCGCCTGCCGAACACGGCCACGCCCGCCGAGGACGACTCGGTGGACGTGCCGGGACCGGATGTGGCCGGCGACATGATGACCTGGTGCGTCTACAACGACGCCAACCCGAGCAATCACACCAACGACGCCGGCAACTCCTTGCCGCTCGGCGTCGAGATCACCCACAAGACGTTCGCGTTCAACCGCCAGGGCGCCCTCGGCAACACGGTGTTCATCGAGTACACGATGATCAACAAGGGCACCCAGCTGCTCGAGGACATGTACATCTCGCAGTGGTCCGATCCGGACCTCGGCGGCGGCCCCGGCTTCACCGATGACCTCGTCGGCTGCGACACGCTGCCGGACAACACCGGCAAGCCGCGCTCGCTGGGGTACGTGTACAACTCGAACAACAACGACGGCGGCTACGGCAGCAACCCACCGGCACTCGGGTTCGACTTCTTCCGCGGGCCGATCGGCGACAACGGGGACACGCTGGGGCTGGTGTCGTTCAACAAGTACATCAACGGCACCGACCCGCACTCGACGGACGAGACCTACAACTACATGAAGGGTCTCAACCCGGACGGCAGCCCGGTGACCGATCCCAACGGCAACGTCACCCGCTTCCAGGTCGCGGGCGACCCGGTGAGCCCGGGGCCGCTCGACTGGCTCGACTCCAATCCGGCCGACCGCCGCATGATGCTCTCGTCGGGTCCGTTCACGATGGCGCCGGGCGACACGCAGGTCATCGTGGTCGGCATCGTGGTCGGGCAGGGCAATGACCGGCTGTCCTCGATCTCGGCGCTGCGATTCAATGACGAGTTCGCGCAGGCCGCGTTCGACGCCAGCTTCGACCTGCCGAGCCCGCCGAGCCAGCCGTCCGTGAGCGTCAGCGTGGACGACAAGTCCGTGAAGCTGAGCTGGGACGCCCGCTCGCGCACTGACTACAACGAGGAAGGCTACGCGTTCGAGGGCTACAACATCTACCAGGGCTCGACGGTGGCCGGCCCGTGGAAGCTGGTGGGTACGTTCGACGAGATCAACGGCACCCGCGTCATCTACGACCAGGTGTTCGACGTCAACACGGGCCAGCTGATCCCCGAGTTCCCGGTGGCCTTCGGCTCCGACGTCGGCGTCAAGTTCGAGCACACGATCACCCAGGACGCCGTCCGGGGCGGTTCGCTGCGCAACGGCACCGAGTACTTCTTCGCGGTGACGTCGTACGCCTACAACCCGGCCGGTCTGCCCAAGGTTCTCGAGAACGCCCAGGCGGTCATCCGTGCCATTCCGCAGCGCGCGGCCGCGGGCACCGACCTGGGCACCGCGTCGGCGACGCCCGTGACCTACCTGCGCCGGGATGTCTCCAAGCCGCCCGCGACCGACGTGGTCACCGTCGAGGTCGTCAATCCCGAACTGGTGACCGGGCACACCTACAAGGTCACGTTCCAGCAGCTGACGCCTCCCTACGTCGGGCCCATCGGCAACATCGCGAGCACGCAGATCGACTACGCGTGGACGCTGACCGACAGCACGACCAACGAGGTGAAGTACTCCGGCCAGCTGAACCGGAACGGCGATGACGACTACCGCGTCGTGGACGGTCTGAAGGTGAAGGTGTCGGGCAAGTACTCGGCGCAGTTCCAGGACGCCGCTTACCTGAACCTCAACACCGACCATCGCCGCGCCTACACGGGCGTCAACTTCGGACTGCCCGCCTTCTTCGGCGGCGCGGGCTCGGGCGACGACTTCTTCGGGGCGGCGTTCAACACGACCTCGGATCCGGATTCGTTCTCCACGGTGCGGCTGCGCTTCAGCACCACCGCGACGCAGAAGGCCTACCGCTACCTGCGCAAGGAACTGTATCCGGCCGGGGGCGCCGGCCCGTCGGCGGGCCGCGGCTACGACTACGCGGGTTTCCACACCGTGCCGTTCCAGGCGTGGGACGAGACCAACAACATCCAGCTCGACGTGATCTTCGCCGAGCGGGCGATGGCGGATGACGATGGCACGCTGCGGCCGCTCGCCGATCAGCCCGCCACGTTCGACTCCACGTGGGCGCCCACCGACGATGCGGTCGGGGACCGCGAGTACCTCGGGGTGCTCCGGCGCGAGTACAGCGACACGCCCAAGCCGCAGTTCACCGCCAATGGGCTGATGTTCTCGGGCACGCTTCCCATCATGTGGGCGCTCGCCGCCGCGAAGCGCGCGGCCAGCGACATCGTGGACGACGGCGACGCGTTCGAGTGGACGTGGGCCAACCCGGCCAAGGACAACGACATCTACGTGTTCAGCACGCAGCCGCTGATGCGCGGGGATGCCTCGCTGGCCAAGTCGAACCTGCAGCGGATCCGGGCGGTGCCCAACCCGTACTACGCACGCTCCACGTACGAGCTGAACCAGTTCAACCGCAAGGTCCGGTTCATGAACATGCCGGAGCGCTGCACGGTCCGGATCTTCAACCTGGCCGGCCAGCTGGTCCGCACGCTCCAGAAGACCGACCCCTCCACCTCGATCCTCGATTGGGACCTCCAGACGAAGAACGACCTTCCGGTCGGCAGCGGCGTGTACCTGTATCACGTCGATGTCCCCGGGGTCGGCGAGCACGTCAGCCGGCTCGTCATCTTCATGGAGAAGGAACGCCTCAACAGCTTCTGATGGAGGACACGACCATGAACGCGAACGACTTCAAGGGAGGACGGATCATGAGCCGGCACATCCTGCGTGCGCTCAGTCTGGCGGCCCTGCTCGCGCTGGCCGCGTCCAGTGCGTGGGCGGGTTCGGACGAGCGCAAGGGAACAGGCGGAGCGACGGAGCTCCTGCTGCAGGTCGGGCCCCGCGGCTCGGCGCTGGGCAGCGGCATCACCAGTGACGTCACGGGGGTGGACGCGATCTTCTGGAACCCGGCCGGTCTGGCGGGTCTCGAGGGCAGCGAGGCGCTGTTCAGCCACACCCAGTACATCGCCGACATGAAGGTGAACTACGCCGCCGTGGCGGCTCGCGCCGGCGGGCTCGGCGTGATCGGCTTCAACGCCAAGGTGCTCTCGATCGGCGAGATCATCGTCACCACCGAGGAGGCGCCGGACGGGACGGGGGAGATCATCGAACCCACGTTCACGGTGCTGGGGCTGTCGTGGGCGAAGCAGTTCACCGACCGCGTCAACTTCGGCGGCACGGTGAACATCGTCAACGAGCGCGTGCTCAGCGTGTCGGCCACCGGCGTCGCCATGGACCTCGGCGTCCAGTACGACACCGGCTGGCGCGGGCTCAAGCTGGGCATGGTGATGAAGAACTTCGGCGGCACGATGGAGTTCGGCGGCGACAACCTGGAGGTCAACACCCTGCCTCCGGGATCGGATCCGTCGGCGGCCAACCGCACGCTGAGCTTCTCGACCGCCCCGTTCGAGATGCCCTCGTTCTTCACGCTCGCGGCCACCTACAACCTGTACCAGCGCGCGGACAACCGCCTGCAGATGCTCGGTGCATTCCAGAACAACAACTTCGTCGGCGACTCCTACATCGCCGGCGCCGAGTGGAACTACCGGGATCTGTTCGCCCTGCGCGGATCGTGGTTCGGCACCGTGACGAGCGAGCTGGACGGCCTCACCGGCGACGAGTCGCTGTCGTTCGAGACCGGTGACGACCTCTACTCCGGCTACGCGTTCGGGGCCGGGGCCAAGGTCCGGACCGGCTCGACCCACCTGTCGGTGGACGTGGCCTACCGGCCGGTGCGGAACTTCTTCGACGACACGGTGGAGGTCGGCCTCAAGCTCAAGTTCTGAGCGAGTGCCGCGTCACCGATATGCGTGAAGGGCCCGCGGGGGTGACCCCGCGGGCCCTTCGCTTGTTCACGCCGCGCTCGGGCCGGCCCGAAGGCCGCGCCGGGACCGGGCGCTAGGCGTACATCCCGCGCAGCTGGTGCACGCGGAGCACGCGCCGGATGGCCACCATGTAGGCCGCCACCCGCAGGCTCACCTTCTCGGCCTGCGCCATGTCCCACACATCCGAGACCGCCTTGGTCATCTTCTGGTGCAGCCGCTCGTTGACCTCGGCCTCCGGCCAGTAGAAGCCCATGCGGTTCTGCACCCACTCGAAGTAGCTCACCGTCACGCCGCCGGCGTTCGCGAGGATGTCGGGGATCACGTAGATGCCGCGTTCCTCGAGGATCTTGTCCGCGTTCGGCGTGGTCGGTCCGTTGGCGCCCTCGGCGATGATGCGGGCGCGGACCTGCGCCGCGTTGTCACTGGTGATCTGGTGCTCGAGCGCGGCCGGCACGAGGATGTCGCAGTCCGCCTCGATGATGGAGCCCGTCATCGGCTTGGCGCCCGCGAAGCCCGTGAGCCCCTTGTGCTTGGCGGCGTGGGCGAGCGCGGCCTTGATGTCGATGCCGTTGGGGTCGGCGTAGCTGCCGGTGACGTCGGAGATGGCGACCACCTTGGCGCCGCACTCACGGGACAGCAGGTCGGCGGAGACGCCGCCGACGTTGCCGAAGCCCTGCACGGCGACGCGGGCGCCCTTCAGCTCCATGCCGAGCCGGCGGCAGACCTCGGCCACCGAGATCATGACGCCCCGGCCCGTGGCCTCGCGGCGGCCGGCGCAGCCGCCCACCTCGAGAGGCTTCCCAGTGACCACGGCGAGTTCGGTGCGGCGCTCATGCATGGAGTAGGTGTCCACGAACCAGGCCATCTCGCGCTCGCCCGTGTTGACGTCCGGGGCCGGCACGTCGCTCTCGGGACCGAACAGGTCGGAGAGGTCGGCGACGTAGCGGCGGGTCAGGCGCTCGAGCTCGCTGAG
Organism: uncultured bacterium; assembly: GCA_964568385.1. Classification (GTDB taxonomy): domain Bacteria; phylum Eisenbacteria; class RBG-16-71-46; order RBG-16-71-46; family RBG-16-71-46; genus CADEFY01. The sequence continues at coordinate 6,146 of CAZMQP010000047.1, read as the reverse complement.
GGACAACTGGCGGGGATCCACCTTGATGCCGCCCTTGCCGCCACCGAAGGGCAGGTCGGCCACGGCGCACTTCCAGGTCATCCACGACGCGAGGGCCTCGACCTCCTCGAGCGTCACGTCCTGGTGGTAGCGGATGCCGCCCTTGGCGGGGCCGCGCGCGATCGAGTGCTGCACGCGGTAGCCCGTGAAGACGCGGATGGTGCCGTCGTCCATCTGGATCGGCAGCGACTGGATGGTGGACCGGCGCGGCTGCTTGAGCGTCTCGCGCACCCCGGGATCGAGACCGAGGCGGTCGGCCGCTTCCTCGAATTGGCGTTCGGCGTTCTCGAGCGGGTTCAACTGGGAATTGGCGCCGATGGCGGCCATGGGATCCTCCGGGCACGCTGGACGGCGCGCCGATGCCGGGCTGCGGGCGCCCGCACGCGACTCGGCGCGCAGGGCCCACCGTTGGGGTCACGAGTGAGGCGGGGCGCAGTATAGGCGGGGCCCCGGACGCCCTCAACCGGTCTCAGCGCGGCGGGGGGCGCCTCGCGGGGCCCGCCGGGCCGGGCTCGGCGGCGGCCACGGCCGCACCGCGCACCCGCGACAGGAACCGGTCCTTGAACTCGCCCATGCTCATGCGGACGACCGGGTCCCCCGCGGCCAGCGGCGTGCCGCCCTGGCGCACCCGCAGGGTGCCGGGGTCGAACACGATGGAGCCCGAGGGCAGGGTCTCGTCCTCCCAGCGCTCCACCCACCACCTCGTCGAGTCGGGTCGGAAGCCGCGCTGGACGAGTTCGTCGGGGATGCGCGCCGAATCGCCGCGCACCACGTAGTAGCGGGCCTTGCCGGTCACCTCGAGACTGCTCTGGTTGTCGCCGTCGCTGATCTGCACGCTCAGGTTGACGTTGGTCAGGATGGACTTGTGCCAGCGCGGGTTGAACCCCGGGCGCGAGTCGCCGAGGGCGATCAGCGTGCGGTCGAACGTGAGCGTGATGCGCGAGGCGGGCGGGCTGCCGCCGCCGCCCACGAACAGGTTGGTGGCCGACTCGAGCTCGTCCTCGCGCCGGTACGGGCGGTCGCGGTAGGCGTTGCCGGCGGTGTCGGTGAGCCCGAACACGAACACGTAGTCGTCCGTGAACACCTCGCGGTAGACGTCCGCGTCACGGTTGTTGTAGCACCACTCGATCAGCTTGATGGCATTGGCCGGGGTGTTGGGCACCGGGGCCGGCGACGACACGCCGCGGCTCGAGGAGACGAGCGGCTGGAACGGGTTGAAGCAGCCGGCGAGCCCCACCGCCAGCACCGCCAGGGCGAGCAGGGCCGTGGCGCTGCGGAGCGGCCGTGAGAGGGCGGAAGGGATGGACATGCCGCCTCCTTAGGGTGAGGACTGGGAATCAAGGCGCCGGGCGCCCATGGACAGCTCGTCGGGGTCGGAGGGGGTGACGCCGACCAGCGGGTCGATGCGGTCCTCCCAGCGATAGAGGAACCATCGCCCCTCGGCCTTGTACAGGTGGAGGTCTGCGTAGCCCACGGCGATCACCTTGGTCTCCAGTGTGCTCTCGGAACTGGCGACCAGTGTGTAGTAACGGTGAAGCAATGCGGTGCCCGAGGCGTCGTCGATGTCGTCGTTGGGCGAGCCGAAGTCACGGTCCCAGATGAACGTGTAGTCGAACGTCTCGTAGACGCCGACCAGGTAGTTGTAGAAATTGCGCTCCAGCGTCAGGTCCCACGGATTCGGGGGCTCGCGCTGCGAGATGGTGCGCCAGTTCGAGACGACGGCGGGGAAGTGGAACGCGTAGAACGCGCGCGTGGAGACGCCGGTGGACTCCGCCAAGGCGTTGGCATAGGCGGTCTGCCCGCTGGGGCCCTTGTTGGCGATGGCGTCGGCGATCGTCTCGAGCAGCGCGTTGGGCGTGGCGAAGTTCTCGACCACGGCGCCCCCGCTCGGCGGCGGCGGCTCGGCCGGCCGGAAGGGGTTCGAGCACGAGGCGGCGAGCCCGGCGAGCGCCAGGCCGCACAGGGTGAGCCGGAGCGCGGTCAGAGTTGCCATGAGAACTGCAGGCTCCCGTTCCAGAAGTCGGTCTCGGAGCGCGGGCTCGGCACCGGCAGCCCGCTCTCGTAGGTGATGGACCGGTCGGCGTTGTAGCTGCGCTGGATGCTGCCCGTGAGCAGGCCCTTGCCGCCCACCGGCACGTTGAGATTGGCCCCGCCCGAGAAGTTGAGCCGCCGGTTCGAGCGCTGCGGGGTCTCGACGCCGCTCACCGTGCCATTGCGGTCCGTGGCCTGGTACTCGGGCCGCAGCGACAGCGACAGCGCGGTGCTCGGAGCGTAGGTGATGTTGCCCCGCAGCGTGTAGCTGAGATTCTCGTCGGCCGGCTGCAGGTACTCGAGGCCGTCGGGTTCGCGCACGTAGCTGCCACGAGGCTGGGCGCGCGCCACGTGCTGCAGCTCGAGCGTCAGCCGGGGGGTGAGGAGCGTGGTGAGGTTGGTGATGGTGTTGTAGTCCAGGGACACGTCGTTGCGGGTGAGCGCGAAGGGGTAGAAGCGGTAGTCGGCCGTGAGCGAGTTGGTCTGGGTCACCGTCAGGCCGCGCAGGATGCGGTAGCTCCAGCTCCACTCGCTGCGATAGGAACGCGTGTCGTTGTTGGACGTGACGCTCTGCGGCAGCAGGTTGATGGACCGCGTGAGGCCGACATCGAGCGCGACGCGCGTGTTGAGCCGCTGGCTGCGGTTGTAGAGCAGCTCGACGCGGTAGTTCTGACGGTAGGCGTCGCGGGGCGCGGGCGGCGTGGCCGAGTCGGCCGTGGCGGCGTAGCGGTAGCGGTTCAGGCTGATGGAGCCGTTGAGCTTGCTCACGAGTTTGGCCCCGAACGGCTTGGTGAGCGTGCCGCTGGCGCTGTTGCCGTCCTGGGTCTCGATGTAGCCGTAGGACCGCCGCTGCCGCGGGAAGTCCGACTCCGCATGCGTGTCGCCATAGTCGGTGTCGAGCTGCCAGCCGCGCAGCGCGTAACGCCCCTGGGCCTTGAAGGCGAGGTCGTCGCGAATGCCCGTCTGCTGGCTGCTGCGGCCGATGTTGGCGGTGACGTTCACGTAGCGGTCGTTGGCCTGCCGCATGCGCAGGGTCGCGTCGGCGCCCCGCTGGGCGGTGAGGATCTGGTTGACGCTGAGGGTCTCGGTCGGGGTCTCGACGCGGGTGCGGCGCAGATTGTAGTTGACCAGCAGGCTGACGGGCTTGTTGCCGAACACGCTCATGGCGCCGCGCAGGTTGGTGGACAGGTCGCGCGTGTCGATCTGGCCGGCGGCGAGCTCCGGGCGCCGCGTGCGCGAGGCGTTGCCGTTGACGCTGCCCGAGAGATCGTGCGAGAAGGCGGCCCCGCGCTGGACGCGCAGGCGGCCGTCCACGCTGCCCGAGAGGCCGCGCTTGATGAGCTGGCGGTTCGTGAGGTCGAGGTAGCCGCCGAAGGCGTTGAGCTCGGCGCCCAGCTTGCGCCCGGGAGCGCTCTTGTAGCGCGACGACACCAGGAACTCGTTCTTGACCTCGCCCTCGTTGGAGGTGCTCGAGGGGTCCTTGGTGTAGAAGCGCGACAGGTTGAGCCGCCCGCCCAGCGACAGTTCGCGGTTGAGGAACCAGCCGGCCTCGGTGTTGGAGTCGCGCGTCTGGCGGATGCTCTCGATGCCGCCGGCCCGGTAGCGGTCCACGAGGGTGTTGGTGTAGTTGCGAAGGAACAGCGCGCCCTGCGTGACGTCGAAGTCGCCGCCGTTCGTCCACGACGTGCTCGTCCGCTGGATCGTGTAGCCGCTCGAGTAGCGGAAGTTGCGCTGCGCCTGCTGGGCGCCGGCCCGGCGCTGGCTGAACGGGTTGAACCGCTCGCGCTCGATCGCCGGCCCCAGCGAGTCGATGGGCATCCCGAGGCTGTCCACCATGGAGACGAGGCGCAGCAGCGGGATGCGGTAGCGGATCATCAGCGCCCGCACCGAGTCGGGCGTCACCTGCAGGCTGTCGGCGACCTGGAAGATGCCCTCGAAGCGGAGTCCGAGCGTGTCCCGGAGCAGCGTCGTGTCGGCGAAGGCGAACCGCCCGGTGGGCGGCGTCTGGGCGCGACCGGGCAGCGACTGGACGCCGAGCGAGACCAGAACCGGCAGCAGCAGGAGAACGAGACGTCCAAGTCGCGACATGCCGGGAGGTTGCCTCGGGCCACGGGGTCGTCGGAGGGCGGCCACGGAGCCCCCGCGGGGCGGCGCAGCGCCGCTGGCACTATGGCATACCCCACTCATCGGCGCATCGCTCCCGCGGCTTGCGCCGCGGCCCCCGAGCCCGGGGCGCGGCGGCCGGACGGGGCCGCCTCGAGTCCGGGCCGGCGGAAGGCCGGAGCGCCGCCCCCGGCGCCCCGGGCGGCCGTGCCGCACCGGCCAATCGGTTGCCGCGTGCGGGCTTCGGGTGCTAGCTTGCGGCGGTTCCGGGAGTGCACGGACGCCATCCCGCCCCTCGACCCGCCCGTCCGCCGCCCTCCGCTGGCTCCACCCAAGCGAGTCACCCGACCCGACGAGAGGCACGGATGTTCCTCGACAGTCTGATGGGGTTCTTCTCCACGGACGTGGCCATGGACCTGGGCACGGCGAACACGCTCGTGTGGGTCAAGGGCCGCGGTATCGTCCTGAACGAACCCTCCGTGGTCGCGGTCGAGAAGGCCACGAACCGCGTCCTCGCGGTGGGCAGTGAGGCCAAGCTCATGCTCGGCCGCACGCCGGACGAGATCAATGCGATCCGTCCCCTGAAGGACGGCGTCATCGCCGATTTCCAGGTCACCGAGCACCTGCTGCGGACGTTCGTCCACCGCGTGCAGAAGCACAAGTTCCTGGTGCGCCCGCGCATCATCATCTGCGTGCCCTCGGGCATCACCCAGGTCGAGATGCGCGCCGTGATCGACTCGGCGATGCGCGCCGGATGCCGCGAGGTGCTGCTCGTGCCCGAGCCGATCGCCGCCGCCATCGGCGTGGACCTGCCCGTGGACACGCCCACCGGCAACATGGTGGTGGACATCGGCGGCGGCACCACCGAGATCGCGGTGATCGCCCTCAACGGCATCGTCACCAAGACCAGCATCCGCACCGGCGGCGACGAGCTCGACGAGGCCATCGCCAACTACGCCAAGAAGGCGTACAACATGCTGATCGGCGAGCAGACCGCCGAGCGCATCAAGATCGAGATCGGCTCCGCGTTCCCGCTCCCCGAGGAGATGGACATGGAGATCAAGGGGCGCGACCTCGTGCGCGGCATCCCGCGCACGCTGCGCGTCTCCAGCGTCGAGATCCGCGAGGCGCTGCAGGAGCCGGTGGGGCAGATCGTCAACGCGCTGCGCGAGTCGCTCGAGCGCACGCCGCCCGAACTGGCGGCCGACATCGTGGACCGCGGCATCTACATGACGGGCGGCGGGGCGCTGCTGCGCGGCCTCGACCTGCTCCTTCGCGAGGTCACCAACCTCAACATCCGCGTCGCCCAGGATCCGCTCACGTGCGTCGTGCGCGGGGCCGGCAAGATCCTCGAGAGCCTCGAGGTCTACGAGAAGGTCATCCTGAGCGCGCACCGGGACTGACATTGCCCAACCTGCTTCCACCCGCGGAGCGCCGCAGTGTCGTGCTCGTCACGGCCTACGTGGCGCTCTCGCTGCTTCTGCTGGTGGTGGGTGAGCGTATCCCGACCGGCTGGCTGCGCGGCGCCGGCGCGGCGATCTTCGATCCGTTCGACCGGATCGTGATGGGCGGCGGTCACGCGCTGCGGTCGTGGTCGGAGAATGGCGCGCTGCACGAGCGGGTGGCCCGGCTCGAGACCGAGAACGCGCGCTTGCGCGGCGCCGGCGCCGAGAACCTCGTGCTGCGCGAGCAGCTCGGCCTCGAGGCGTGGCGGGGGCTGCCGCTCACGCCGGTCGAGGTGCTGGCCTTCTCGGGCGATTCGCCGCCGGCCACGCTGACGCTGCGCGCCGGTTTCGGACGCCGCATCCGCGAGGGCGACGCCGTGCTGTCCAGCGACGGGCTGATCGGCCGGGTGACCGAGAGCTGGGGCGACCGGGCGCGCGCCTCGCTGCTGACCGATCCCAACCTCGCCGTCGCCTGTGAGGTCGAGACGACCGGCGTGCACGGGATCCTCCGGTTCGCCCAGGGCGCCT
>CAZMQP010000046.1:0-12633 GCA_964568385.1 uncultured bacterium | reverse complement strand
CGGGCATGAGTCTGGCGCAGATCGGCGAGTTCTCGTTCATCATCGCCGGCGTGGGACTGGCGAGCGGGGCCACCTCGCCCACGCTGTTCCCCGTGATCGTCGCGGTCTCAGCCGTCACGACGCTGACCACCCCATGGCTCATCCAGTCGGGACCCGCGCTGGCCGAGCGCTTCGACCGCAGCCTGCCGCGGCCGCTCCAGACCTTCGCCGCGCTGTACGGCTCGTGGATCGAGACCATGCGCACCCGCCCCGAGACCTCGGACCAGCGGGCGCAGGTCAACCACACCCTGCGCGTCCTCGCCATCGACGCCCTGGTGATCGCCGGGCTCTGTTTGGCCAGCGTCATCAGTGTGCGACCGCTCGGCGCGGCGATCGCGCTGCGCACCGGGCGCCCCACCGTGCAGACCGAGGCGGCGGTGGTGATCGGCGCGCTGGTGCTGTGCATCCCGTTCTTCATCGGACTGCTGCGCACGAGCCGCGCCCTCGGCCTGGCGATCTCGCGACGGTCGTTCCCCGATCCGGCACCCGGTCGCCTCGACCTGGCGGCGGCCCCGCGCCGGGCGTTCGTGACCACCATCCAGGCCGCCATCGTGCTCGTGGCGGGCGCCCTCGTGGCCGCGGTGGTGCAGCCGTTCATGCCGCCGCTGGTCGGGCTCGGCCTGCTGGGTGCGGCCGTCGTGTTCCTCGGTGTGGCCCTGCTGCGCACCGCGTCCGACCTCCAGGGCCATGTCCGCGCCGCCGCGGAGGCGATCGTGACCGCGATCGGCCGTCAATCCGCCGCGTCGGACACGGGCGCCGAGGAGCGGGCGCTCGAGCGCGCCTACAAGCTGCTGCCCGGGCTGGGCGAACCCGTGCCGGTGCGCCTCGAGGCCGGCTCCCCGGCCATCGGCCAGCGGCTCTCGCAGCTCCGACTGCGGGGGCGCACCGGCGCCACGGTCATCGCCATTTCGCGCGGCGAGGGCGTCGTGCTCGTACCGGACGGCCACGAGGAACTCCGCGCCGGCGACGTGCTGGCCATCGCCGGGACGACACCGGCCGTGCAGGCGGCACGTCAGGTGCTGCTGGGGCGCGGCGAGTGAATCCCCGAGGAGGACACCGATGATCGCGATCACCGGAGCGGCGGGTTTCATCGGCAGCGTGCTCGTGTGGCGGCTCAACCAACTGGGGGAGCGCGACCTCCTCTGCGTGGATACGCGGCCCACCGATGCGGACGCCGCGAACCTCGCGCCCCTCGACTACCGCGAGTACCTCCCGCACGAGGCGTTCGCCCGCGGCATGGCGGAGGGCCGATGGGACGGCGAGTTGCGCGCGGTGTTCCACCTCGGCGCGTGCAGCAGCACGACCGAGACGGACTGGGAGTACTTGACGCGCAACAACATCACGTACTCGCAGCGGCTGTGCGAAGCCTCGCTGCGCGCCGGCGCCCGCTTCATCCACGCCAGCAGCGCCGCCACCTACGGCGATGGCTCACGTGGCTACTCCGACGACCATGCCGCCCTGCGCACCCTCGAGCCCCTCAACCCGTACGGGCGGTCCAAGCACGTCTTCGACCTGTGGGCCCTCGACGAGGGGCTGCTCGACCGCATCGTGGCGCTCAAGTACTTCAACGTCTACGGCCCCAACGAGTGGCACAAGGGCGCCATGCGCTCGATGGTGTGCAAGGGCCACGAGCAGATCCGCGACACCGGCGTCGTGCGCCTGTTCAAGAGCGACCGTCCCGAGTACCCGGACGGCGGCCAACGGCGCGACTTCATCTACGTGAAGGACGCGGTCGAGATGACGCGCTGGTTCCTGGAGCACCCCGAAGCCAATGGCGTCTTCAACGTCGGCACCGGGGAGGCGGCCGACTGGAACCGGCTCATCGCGGCCATCTTCGCGGCGATGGAGCGGCCGGCGGCGATCGAGTACATCGACATGCCGCCCGAGCTGGTGGGGCGGTACCAGTATTTCACCGAGGCCGAGATGACGAAGCTGCGCGGCGCGGGCTGCACGGTCCCGGTGACGCCGCTCGAGGATGCGGTCGCCGACTACGTGCGGAACCACCTCGCCACGGGCCGCCCCCTCGGGGCCTGAGCGCGGCGGCGTGCGGCGCGCCACGGCGCTCGGGTAGGCTGGTGAGCGGGCGCCGGAGTCACCGGATGCCCGAGCCCGGCCCCATCACCTCGTGAACGGGGGAGACGTGCGCTTCGCCGCCCTGATGCCGGTCCTCGCCCTCGTCCTTCTCACCGGTTCGGCCGGAGCCTCGACGCTGACGATCGTCGTCCGCCCGCCCGCCACGACGCCCGCCGACGCCACGCTGTGGCTCTCCGGCGACCTGCCCGAGCTCGGGAACTGGAGCGGCGCCGGGCTGCGCCTCTCGCGGCGCCCTGACGGAACCCACGCCGGCTCGCTGGTGCTGCCGCCCGGCACTCCCTTCGAGTACAAGGTGACGCGCGGCGGCTGGACGACCGTGGAGAAGGCGGCGAACGGGGCCGAGATCGCCAATCGTCGCGCGCAGGCGCCGGCGGCCGGCGACACGCTCCGCATCACGGTCGCCGCCTGGCGCGACCAGACCGAGGCGCCCGTGGAGCGCCCGTCCACGCTCACGGGCGACGTGCGCCGGCACGAACGCTTCCCCTCGGCGCATGTGCCGCCGCGTGACGTCCTCGTCTGGCTGCCCCCGGGGCACGATGCCGATTCGACGCGCCGCCTCCCGGTGATCTACTTCCACGACGGTCAGAACGTGTTCGACGGCGCCACCAGCTTCCTTCCGGGGCGTGAGTGGCGCGCCGACGAGACGGCCGACCGGCTGGTGCGGTCGGGTGCCGTGCCGCCGTTCATCATCGTGGCCGTGGCCAACACCCCGGCGCGCTTGCGCGAGTACACCTCGGCGTCCGACGCCCGGCACGGAGGCGGCGGGTCCGGGGCCTACTTCCGGTTCCTCGATGAGGAACTGCGGCCGTTCATCGAGCGCACGTACCGCACGCGCACGGATGCGGCGGGCAACGGGGTGATCGGCTCCTCACTCGGGGGGCTGGCCGCGCTCGAGCTCGGACTCTCGCGGCCGGACCGGTTCGGACTCGTCGGATGCCTGTCGCCCTCCGTCGGCTGGTCCGACAGTGCCATCACGCGCCGCGTGCGGCGGGAGCCGCACACGCCGCTCCGCATGTGGCTCGACATGGGCACCGAGGAGGGCGGCGCCGCCACCGACGGGGTGCGGGAACCCGTCAGGCAGGCGCGCGCGCTGCGCGACGCCCTCGTCTCGCGAGGCTGGCGGGAGGGGGCCGACCTCCACTACGAGGAGGTGTCCGGCGCCGCGCATCACGAGGATGCGTGGTCCGCGCGGCTGGACCGCATCCTCACCTGGCTGCTCGCGGCTCGCTGAGGCGGCGCATCGCTTCCACGCCCCGACGCCTTGTGGCACAGTCGCACCCCGGACCTGTCCCGAGAGGAGTCGCACATGATCGTCCGACGGTTCTTCGATCCGCGGCTGGCCCAGACCAGCTACCTGCTCGGTTGTGGCCGCATGGGCGTGGGCATCGTCATCGACCCGCATCGTGAGATCGATCTCTACCGGAGGGCGGCCGAGTCCGAGGGACTGGCCATCACGCACGTCACCGAGACGCACATCCACGCCGACTTCGTCTCGGGCGCCCGCGCCCTGTCACGGAGCTGCGGCGCCGAGCTCGTGCTCTCCGACGAGGGCGGCCCCGACTGGCGCTACGCGTATGCGGCGGCCGATGGTGCGCGCCTCGTACGCCATGGCGACCGGATCCGCATCGGCAACGTCGTGCTCGAAGTGGTCCACACGCCGGGGCACACGCCGGAGCACATCAGCTTCCTCGTGACCGACACCGCCGCCGCCGACGCGCCCATCGCCATCGTCACCGGCGACTTCGTGTTCGTCGGTGACGTCGGGCGCCCCGACCTGCTCGAGCGGGCGGCCGGCGGCAAGGGCACCATGGAGCCCGCCGCGCGTGCGCTCGCACGCTCGCTGTCCCATTTCCGCGAGTACCCGGATTGGCTCCAGATCTGGCCCGGCCATGGCGCCGGCTCCGCCTGCGGCAAGGGGCTGAGTTCGGTGCCCCACAGCACGGTCGGGTACGAGCGGCGCTTCAACTGGGCGCTCGGCATCGCCGACGAGTCCGCGTTCGTGCGCGAGGTGCTCGCCGGGCAGCCCGAGCCGCCCCGCTACTTCGCGGAGATGAAGCGGCTCAACCGCGACGGCCCGCCGCTCGAACTCCCGGCGCCGGCGCCCCGCGGCGCGGACTCGGAACTCGCCGCCCTCGTGTCGCGCGGCGAGTGGGTGGTGGACACACGTCCCGCCGCGGCGCACGCGGCCGGGAGCCTGCCTGGCGCGCTGAGCCTGCCGTTGTCCCGCAGCTTCTGCACCTACGCGGGGACGCTGCTGCCCTACGACCGCGACCTGCACCTGATCGTGGCCGAACCGGCCGAGGCCTGCGCCGCGGCCGCCATGCGCGACCTGGCGATGATCGGGCTCGACCGGGTCGCGGCCTGGTACGGGGTCGGCGCGCTCGCGGGCGCCCCCCTCGCGACGCTGGAGGCGCTCGACCCCGCCGGTCTCGCCTCCCGGCTCGAGCGCGGCGGCTCCGTGCTGGTGGACGTGCGCGGCGCCACCGAGTGGGAGGAGGCCCGCATCCCGGGCGCGCGACACATCCCGCTGGGCGACCTCGCCTCGCGCGCCGGCGAGTTCCCGCCCGGCGCCCCGGTGATGCTCCACTGCCGCACCGGCGCCCGCTCGGCCATCGCCGCCAGCCTGCTCACGCGGCTCGGCGTGCGCGACGTGTCCCATCTGGCCGGGGGCATCGAGGCCTGGAAGCGCTCCGGCCGCGAGGTGATCGCCGGCGGGCCCAAGGCGGCGGAGGTGCGGTCATGAGCGCGCGCGAGCCCCGCGCCGCCGTGCGCACCGCCGATGCGCCCGCGCCCACCGGCATCCACGGACTCGATGCGGTGTTCCGCCCGCGCGCGGTCGCGGTGATCGGCGCCTCGCGCGAGCGCGGTTCGGTCGGCGCCGAGATCTTCCACAACCTGATCGTCAACCAGTTCAACGGTCCCGTGTATCCGGTCAATCCCAAGGCCGACTCGGTGCAGTCCGTTCGCGCCTACGCGCGCATCGAGGACGTCCCGGCCCCGGTGGATCTCGCGGTGATCGTGGTCCCGGCGGCGCACGTGCTCCCCATCCTCGACGCCTGCGGCCGGCATGGCGTGCGTGCGGCCATCGTGATCAGCGCCGGCTTCAAGGAGACGGGCGATGAGGGGCGGGCGCGCGAGCTCGCGCTGCTCGAGTGCGCGCGCCGCCACGGCATGCGGCTGGTCGGCCCCAACTGCCTCGGCGTGCTCAGCACCGACGCGCACGTGCGCATGGACGCGACCTTCGCACCCGTCTATCCGCCGTCCGGACCGGTCGCGTTCTCGTCCCAGAGCGGCGCGCTGGGGCTGGCGATCCTGGACTACGCCGCCCAGCTCAACATCGGCATCTCGCACTTCATCAGCGTCGGCAACAAGGCGGACGTCTCGGGCAACGACCTCCTCGAGTATTGGGAGGCCGACCCGGGCACCAACGTCATCCTGCTCTACCTCGAGTCGTTCGGGAATCCCCGGCGCTTCCTCGAGATCGCACGCCGCGTCTCACGCACCAAGCCGATCGCGGCGGTGAAGAGCGGCCGCACGCGCGCCGGCATGCGGGCCGCCGCGTCGCACACCGGATCGCTGGCCGGCCCCGACGCGGCGGTGGACGCCATGTGCCGCCAATCGGGCGTCATCCGCACGGACACCATCGAGGAGCTGTTCGACATCGCGATGCTCGTGGCCAACCAGCCGATGCCCCGCGGCAACCGCGTCGGCATCGTCACCAACGCCGGCGGCCCGGGGATCCTGGCCTCGGACGCCTGCGAGAGCCGCGGCCTCGTCGTGCCGCCGCTCGAGCCCGCCACCGTCGAGGCGCTGCGCGCCTTCCTGCCGCGCGAGGCGAGCACACGCAATCCGGTGGACATGATCGCCTCCGCCCGACCCGACTCCTTCGAACAGGCGGTGGGACTCGTCTATGACGATCCCAACGTGGACGCGGTCATGGCCATCTACGTGCCCCCGATCGTCACCGATCCGCTCGACGTGGCGCAGGCCATCGTGCGCGGCGCCGCCGCCGCCGCCGCCCGTGCCACCGCCTCGGGCGGCGTCCGCAAGCCGGTCCTGTCCTGTTTCATGGGCGCACACGGCATCGCCCAGGGACTCCAGTCCCTGCACACGGGCAGCATCCCCTCGTACCCCTTCCCGGAGTCGGCGGCCATCGCGCTCTCGCGCGCGGCCCGCTATGGCGCCTGGCTCGCCGAGCCCGAGGGCCGCCCGGTGCGGTTCGACGACTGTGACACGCCGCGCGCCGCGTCGGTGATCGCGGCCGCCGCCGCCCGCCCCCCGGGCGCCGCCCGTGCGGGCGAGGCGGCCCCCTCGTCGCACGCCTGGCTCCGTCCCGAGGAGGTGCGCACGCTGCTCGACGCCTACGGCCTCGCGACGCCGCGCTCCGAGGTGGCGACCTCGGAGGCCGAGGCCGTCGCCACCGCCCGCGACATGGGGTTCCCGGTCGTGCTCAAGCTGATGTCCGACACGATCACGCACAAGTCCGACGTGGGCGGCGTCATCCTCGACGTGCGCTCCGAGGCCGAGGTGGCCGAGGGCTGGCGGGCCATCGTCGCCCGGCTCAAGGCGCTGGGCCGCGAATCCGAGATGGAGGGCGTGCTGATCCAGCAGCTCTTGAATCGCGGCATCGAGGCCGTCGTCGGGGTGACGCGCGATCCATCCTTCGGGCCGCTCATGATGTTCGGCCTGGGCGGCATCCAGGTGGAGCTGATGAAGGATGTCTCGTTCCGCGTGCACCCGCTCACCGACCTCGATGCGCGCGACATGATCCGCTCCATCCGCGGGCACGCTCTGCTCGAGGGCTGGCGTGGAGCGCCCGCAGGCGACGTGGCCGCGCTCGAGCAGCTCATCCTGCGCGTCTCGCAGATGCTCGACGAGCATCCCGAGATCGAGGACATGGACATGAACCCGGTGAAGGTGCTGGCTCCGGGCGACGGCTGCGTCGTCGTGGATGCGCGCGTCAGCGTCCGCCGGCGCTGACGCGCGGGCCGTTCAGCTCGTCCGGATGCGGAACGCCCCGGGTTCGCCCCGCGGTCCCTTCGGCTCCGCCGGCAGCACGACCCCGTGGGCGTCGCGGATGGCGTGGTAGGCGGGGGACAGGATCTCGACACCGGCCTTGTTGAACTCATCCTGGATCGCGGCGTGCAGATCGGAGTAGAGCCGCAGCTGCGGATGCGACAGGTGCGTGACGCAGGTGAGCTCGTAGGCGACGTAGTAGTCGTCGAGCGACCGCTGGAACACTTTCGGCTCGGGTTCCTTCTCGACGCCGTCCACGCTCAGGGCCGCGGCGATCAGCAATTGGTGGACCTGCCGCCATTCGACGTCGTATCCGATGGTGATCTGCGTGTGCAGCACCAGCCCGGGGTCCGCGGCGAGGCGCGTGTAGTTGACGATGGCCGATGAGGCGACCTGCCCGTTGGGCAGCGTCACTTCCTCGTTGCGGATGGTGCGCAGCTTGGTGGCGAAGAATCCGAGGCTGATGACGTCCCCGACCTGATCGCCGATCTTGACGCGGTCTCCCGCCAGGAACGACCGCGAGTAGGTGAGCACGAGCCCGGCGATGACATTGCCGACCACGCCGGTCGAGCCGAGCGAGACCAGAACGCCGAGGAAGAGCGAGACGCCCTGGAACGCCTTGGACTGCGCCCCCGGCAGGTAGGGGAAGGCGATGATCACGGCGGCGAGCCAGAGCATGATCTTGAGCAGGCGCTTGCTGGGCTTGGCCAGTTCCGGATGGAAGCCGGCGAACTGCTGCGAACCGTCGGCGATGGCGTCGAAGAACCGGTCGAACAGCTGCGTCAGCCAGTTGGTGATCACGACGATGACCGCGACCATGAACAGACCGGGCACGGCGGCGGCGATGGAGCGGGCCGCTTCGGAGAGCTGGGCGCCCGCGAAGCTCAGCAGTTGCCAGCTCCACCCCTGGGTCCACGGGAAGAGCGCGAAGAGCGCCGTCAGATACACGTAGAGCAGCACGAGGCCGACGAGAAGGTCGAGGCGAGACAGCACCGCGCCCACGACCCCGACCACCTGCGACTGCGACAGCACCTCGAAGTTCCGCAGTCGGAGGCCACTCAGGTAGCGGGGTAGATGCTCCTGCAGCAGGGCGCGCCATCGGAGCGCGCCGGCCCGCAGCAGTCGAAGGGCGGCGATGCCCGCGATCGTCAGGCCGATGGCGAGCAGCACCGAGATCAGGATGCCGAGCGGCCGGCGGCCGGCGCGCTCCTTCTCGATGCTGGCGCGGATGAGCGCGGGCAGCTCGGCCATCTGGGCGGCCAGTTCCGTCTGCGCCATGCCCTCGACGTCGGGGGGGGTGATGACCCACAGGAAATAGCGCCCGAGCCTCACCTCGACGCCGTCGGGGGTCGTCACGAGCCGCACCGAGTCGGCGGGCATGCTCTCGTCGGCCACGGCCGTCGTCAGGCGCGCGCGGATGGCCGCGGCGCGCTGCGCGGGGGAGAGCCCGTCGCGTCCGGCCCGGACGCGGAACACCTCCTTGCCGCCGAGGAAGACCGGGACCGCGGGGACCGGCGCCGTGCCGAGCGTCTCGGGGGTGGCGGCCTCCGACTGCGTCGTGAGCGCCTCGGTGGCGCGGTGGAGCGCCGCGGAGTCGCTCAGCGTGCTGTCGGCGACACCCGAGTCCCTCACGGCCGAAGCGGAGTCGGAAGCGGAGTCGGCCGGAGCCGAGGCCGCGGCCAGCGCCGTGATCGCGACTGCGAACACCGCGGACACGATCAGCGTGAGGGCTTCAGGCCACCTATGCCCGAGTCGCATGGATGGGTCTCCGGGAATGAGGTCGCGCCGGCCGCGCCCGGCGGGAGGAGGAAGCGCCCGAAGACGATGAGCATCCCGGCGCCGCGCGCGGCCCAGCGTGGCGTGAGCGTGCGCGGGCATGCTAGTCCCTCTCCGGGGCCCTCACAAGGCCACGCCGAGGCAGGCGCGCGCGGCTGTCCACTGGGTTCAGCGGGTGCTATCGTCCGCCGCCCCGTCACCCCGCCGCCCGCCGAGAGTCGCCTCCCGAGGAGGAGTGGATGAACGGTCTGATTCCCGACTGGCTCCAGCACCCGACCGCGACCAAGCTGCTCATCGCCGCCGCCGGGGTGGTGCTGGTTTCGCTGCTGGCGCGCCTGGTGCGCGGGGCGCTCGTCCGCCGGCTCGATGACGCGGATGCCCGCTATCGCGTGCGCAAGGCCGTGAGCCTGGCCAGTTACATCCTCGCGGCGATGGTGGTGGCGGCCGTGTTCAGTGACCGGCTCGGCGGCCTGTCCGTGGCGCTCGGCGTCGCCGGCGCGGGCGTCGCCTTCGCGCTGCAGGAGGTCATCGCCAGCGTCGCCGGATGGCTGGCGATCTCGTTCGGAGGCTTCTTCAAGATCGGCGACCGCGTCCAGCTCGGCGGCATCAAGGGCGACGTCATCGACATCGGCGTGCTGCGCACCACCCTCATGGAGTGCGGCGAGTGGGTGAAGGGCGACCAATACACGGGACGAGTCGTGCGGGTGGCCAACAGCTTCGTGTTCAAGGAGCCGGTCTACAACTACTCGGGGGACTTCCCGTTCCTGTGGGACGAGATCACCGTACCGGTCAAGTTCGGCAGTGACGTGACCATGGCACGCAGCATGATCGAGCGCATCGTGAACGAGACCTGCGCCGATTCGAGCGCCTCCGCGCGCGATGCGTGGCAGCGGATGGTGCAGCAGTTCCGCATCGAGGACGCGCGGCTCGACCCGATGGTGACGCTCGTGTTCAACGACAACTGGATCGAGTTCACTGCCCGGTACATCGTGGACTACAAGGCGCGCCGAAGCACCAAGGACCGCCTGTTCACACGGCTGCTCGAGGCGGTGGACGCCTCCGGCGGCCGCGTCGGGCTGGCCTCGGCCACGTTCCACCTCGTCGAGGCGCCCACGCTCCAGGTGCGGATCGAGTCCTCATGACGCTCTCGCCGGAGCTCGGCTACGTCGCCGTCCTGTTCCTCCTGTTCGTCGTCCCACGGGCCCTGCAGCGCTTCGGCATCCCGGCGGCCATCACGAGCCTGGCCCTCGGCGCCCTGAGCGGCATGGGTCTCGGCCTGCTTCAGCACGACGCCACCATCCACCTGCTCTCGGCGTTCGGCATCGTGGCACTGTTCCTGTTCGCGGGCCTCGAGGTGGACACGAAGGACCTGCGCGCCAACGCCGCCGTCCTGCTGCAGCACCTCGCCGTCAAGGTGGTGCTGCTGGCGCTGGCGACCTACGGACTGCTGCAGGTGCTCGACCTCGACCTCCGCGTGGCCATGCTCGTGGCCCTCGCCCTGCTCACGCCCTCCACCGGCTTCATCCTCGACGCGCTCGACATGCTGGGCATGGGCCCGCGCGAGAAGGCGTGGATCAAGTCCAAGGCCATCGCGACCGAACTGCTGGCCCTGCTGGTGCTATTCGCCACGCTGCAGTCCACCACGGCCCTCAAGATGGCCGTCTCGACTGCCATCCTCGCGGGCATGATCATCCTGCTGCCGCTCGTCTTCCGCGTGTTCGCCAAGCTGGTCGTGCCCTATGCGCCGCGCTCGGAGTTCGCATTCCTGCTCATGGTCGCGGTCGTCTGTGCCTTCGTGACGCGGGAGCTCGGCGTCTACTACCTGGTCGGCGCGTTCGTGGTGGGCATGGCCGCACAACAGTTCCGGTCGCAGCTGCCTTCGATCGCCTCGGAGGAGATGATCCACGCGGTCGAGCTGTTCGCCTCGTTCTTCATCCCGTTCTATTTCTTCAGCGCCGGGGTGCAGTTGCGGGTCGAGGATTTCGGGCTGCAGGCGCTGCTCTACGGGCTCGGGTTCCTCGTCACCATGATCCCGATCCGCATCGCGGCGGTGGCGCTGCACCGGCGCATCGCGCTCGGGGAGTCGCTGCGGACGAGCCTGCGCATCGCGGTGCCGATGCTGCCCACGCTGGTCTTCGGGCTGGTCATCGCCGAGATCCTGCGCGACCGGTTCGCCGCGCCCCCGGTGCTGTTCGGCGGCATCATCCTGTACACGCTGCTGGTGACGGTGGTCCCGGCGATCGTCTACAAGGCCAAGGTCCCCGATTTCGCGGAGCCACACGCACCCAAGCTGCCCGCCGAGTAGGTCCTCGTCCCGGTCGGGGCGAGGGCCCGGTGCCCTCGCCGCAACCCCATGGCCCATGCTAGCTTCCGGGTTCGGCTGAACGATTCACGTGAATGCAGCACGCGCCGCGGCGAGTCCGCCGCACCGCCCCGTCTCGAGGAGGACTGCTTGCAGAGCGATCGGATGTCCACCGGGGGCCGCCTCTTCCTCGTCTCCCAGAGCGGGGAGCGCCCCGCGGTCTGGGAGCTCACGCAGGGCCCTCTCCGCATCGGCCGTTCTTCCCGGAACGCCATCCCGCTTCCCGATGGCACGGTCTCCAAGGAGCACGCCGAGGTGCTGAGGCAGGGGCTGCAATGGGTCATCCGCGACCTCGGCAGCCGCAACGGTACGCGCGTCAACGGCGTCAGTGCCACCGAACCGCTGCCCATCCGCTCGGGCGATGCGGTCGAGATCGGCCACGTGGCCCTGAGTGTCACGCACGACCCGGCCGCCATCGCCGCCCCAGCGCTGCCCTACAGCGAGGCAACGGTGATGGGATCGTCCCTGCGCGTGAACGTGGCCGACGTGCTGGCGGCGCCCGGCCGCACGAGCGCCGGCACGGAGCGCATCCTCCGGCTCCTCTCCGAGGCCGGCCGCCTGCTCATCCTGCCGCGGCCGCTGCGCGAGACCTGCGAGCAGATCCTCGAGTTCGTCGAGCGCGCGGTCCCGGCCTCGCGCTACGTCGTGCTGCTGCGCCCGAGCCCGGAGGCCGACCCCGTCCAGTTCGCGGCCCGCACCGGCGGCGGGCGCTCCGACCAGCCGCTCGCGCTCTCACGCACCATCATGAAGCAGGTCATGGACGAGCGTGTTTCGGTGCTCACCAAGGACGTCGGGGCCGACGACCGGTTCCGGGCCCAGATGAGTTTGGTGGCCGCATCGGTGCACTCGGCGATGGCCGTGCCGCTCTATGACGACGAGCGGGTGCTGGGCGTGCTCTACGTGGACAGCCAGAAGCCGGGGATCGAGTTCGACCGCGAGCAGCTCGAGATCATGACGCTGCTCGCGAACATGGCGGCCGTGCGCATCACCAACGCGCGCCTGCTCGAAGCCGAGCAGTCCCGGGCGCGCCTGGCGCAGGAACTCGGCACGGCCGTGCGCATCCAGCGCGGGCTGCTCCCGGCGGCGCCGCCCCAGTTGCCCGGCTACGTGCTCGACGGCTTCCTCGAGTCCTGCTTCGAGGTGGGGGGCGACCTCTACGACTTCCGCGTGCGCTCCGACGGCAAGCTGGTGTTCCTGGTCGGGGATGTCTCCGGCAAGGGCATGGGCGCCGCGCTGCTCATGTCGTCGTTCCTGTCGTCGGCGCGGGTGCTCTACGAGACCTGCTCGGACCTGCGCGAGTTCGCGCTGCGGCTCAACGACGTCATGTACCGCAGTTCCGACCCGTC
>CAZMQP010000045.1:0-12704 GCA_964568385.1 uncultured bacterium | reverse complement strand
CCTCGGCGTGGACCGTGTCCGTGACCGGCGGCGTATCGGCCGCGTGCGCCAGCAGCCCCGGCTGGTCGAGCGGCAGCGAGGGCGGCAGCGAGGGCGGCAGCGGCAGTGTCTCGGCGGCGGCCGGCGGCGGCGAGGCGGCGGCCTCGGCGAGCGCCTCGGGCGTGGCGACCGGGACCGGGGGCGCATCGGTCGGCGCGACCGCCTCGGTCAGCGCCGGCACGCCCCACTCGGCCTCGACCGTGATGGGCGCGCGCCCCGACTCGGCGCCTCCGGGCCAGTGCTCGACCGTGACCTCGGCGCGCAGCCCGGCCGGAAGCACGGCGGCGCGGGCCTCGCGGCCCTCGTCGTCGCGCACGTGCACCCACTGCGGCGCGTAGTCGCGGCCGTCGATGCGCACGCGCGCCGTGGCGGGTCCGACCCAGCCGAACGAGGCGCCATCGGGCGTGTCCACGAACACCACGGAGCAGGGATCGTCGGCCCCCGCATCCGCCCACAGCTCGGCATGCGAGAACAGCAGGCCGGTGAGCGTGTGATGCAGCAGCGACGGGATGGCGCGCTGGCGCGTGTCGGCGTGTGAGGTCTCGAGCGCCACGCCGGCCAGGTCGCGCAGCCAGCCCTCCACCTCGGCGGCCGTGTACCCGACCGGGATGGCCATGAGCACCAGGTCCACGTGGTCGCCGGTCACACCGGCGGTCAGGACCTCGCCATCCGTGTGGGTGATCACCGCCCAGCAGGGGGCGGGTGTGCTGGCCGTCTTCATCGAGGGGCTCCCTCCCGGCGGCCCCGTGGGGCCTGCGGACGTCCGTGTACGGGAACGCCCGGCACGCTATCCAAGCCCGCCGCAAGTGTCAACGGCAGATGGAGTTGTGGCATCGGTCTTGCGTGACTCCGGGTGACCTCGTTGGCCGGGAACGGCCCCGGGGGTGGTCCGAGGCTCGTCGGCGTGCAAGTTGACAATCCATTTCGTTGCAGCGTGCATGCCATGGCCGATAGATTCCCCGAGCCCTCTGAACCACGGATGGTCCAATCCGAGGAGAGACCCGACATGACGTTCCGCCAGACCCTCCGGCGGGCCAGCCTGGCCGCCGTGATCTGTGCAGGGCTCCTCCCGGGAGTCACGCGCGCCGCCGATGCCCCCGCCGCCCGGCCCGATTCCTCGGTCCAGGCCCTCCAGCCCCAGCCGCGCTACGGCCCCGGCACCGCCCCGCTCCCGATCCCCGAGAAGGAACGCGAGCCGGACGCCGCCGAGCGCGCCGTGCTCGACCAGGTCGCCATCGAGGACATCGAGCTCCAGATGAACGCCGATGTCGTCAAGTGGATCGGCTTCTTCACCGGCAACGGCCGCAGCACGTTCGAGCGCTGGATGAAGCGCTCGGGCCGCTACATGGAGCTCTTCCGCAACGTGCTCCAGAAGGAGGGGCTGCCGCCCGACCTGGTGCATCTCGTGTTCGTCGAGAGCGGCTTCAACGTGCATGCGCGCTCGTATGCGGCCGCAGTCGGACCGTGGCAGTTCCTCGCCAGCACCTCGCGCCTGTTCGGCCTCAACGTCAACCAGTGGGTGGACGAGCGCAAGGATCCCGAGAAGTCCACGGTCGCGGCGGCGCGCTACCTGCGCCACCTGTTCGGCATCTTCGGCGACTGGCCGCTCGCGCTGGCGGCGTACAACGCCGGCGAGGGCCGTGTGCTGCGTGCCATGAAGGCGCAGGGCACCACCAACTACTGGAGCCTGAGGCTACCGCAGCAGACCGAGGACTACGTGCCCAAGTTCATGGCCGCCCTCGCCATCTCGCGCGACCCGGCCCGCTACGGCTTCACCGAGGTCGAACTCGAGGAGCCGATCGCGTTCGACGAGATCGGCTTCAAGGGCGCCGTGGACATGCGCGCCATCGCACGGCTCGCCGGCTGCACGGTCGAGGAACTGCGCCTGCTGAACCCCGCCTACTCCGGCGCCACCGCGCGCGGGCCCAACGGCGTCACGACGCTGCGCGTGCCCGCGGGCCGCGGCGAGCAGATCATGGCGCGCGTCAGCGGCGGCGAGCCGCTGCCGGCGGCCGACCTGACCGTGCGCCACAAGGTGGCCAGGGGCGAGACGCTCGCGGGCATCGCCGCCAAGTACGGCGTCGCGCCGCGCCAGCTGGCGCGCGTCAACGGCATCAGCAAGGCGCGTCCGCTCAAGCGCGGCACGCTCATCACCATCCCCGCCGCCGCACGGCCCTCCACGCCCGAGGTGCTCGACCCCGAGGTGGACCCGCGCGCCTCGACCGCCTACGTGCCGCCGCGCCGCATCGGGCTGCCGGCCAAGGTGGATGGCGACAGCAAGCCGATCGAGCGCACCTCGCACACCGTGCGCCGCGGCCAGACGCTGGCCACCGTCGCCCGGCTCTATGGCGTGAGCAGCGCCGACCTGCGGCAGTGGAACGCGCTCAAGACCGACCGCCTCAGCCCGGGCCAGCGCCTGCGCGTGCGCGGGGTTTCAGGGCCGATCGCGAGCACCGATCCGGCTGCAGATGCGAGCGTGGCGAGCCTGACCGCGAGCAGCGAGCCGGTCGTGGTCGAGTAGGCGCCGGCGCCGGTGACGCGCCGCCACACGGTGCGTGCGGGTGAGACGCTCACGGCGATCGCGTTCCAGTACGGCGTGAGTGTCGCGGAGCTGCGCGAGTGGAACGGCATCACGTCCAAGAAGGGCACGGTGCAGCGCGGTCAGAAGCTGACGATCCGCAGCGATGCAGCAGCGGTCGCCGCGAACGACGCACCCGCCGACATCGATGCGCCGGCGGTCGAGAAGCCGAAGAAGCAGGCCGTCACCAAGCCCGCTCGCGTCGGCTCGCACACGGTGCGTCGTGGCGAGACGCTTACGGCCATCGCGCGCAAGCACGGCGTCAGCGTCGAGGCGCTGCGCCGAGCGAACGGACTCTCCAGCGGCGCCATCCAGGCGGGCCAGCGGCTCCGACTGCCGGGGTAGAGGCGCGGCCGAACGCGGTCACTCCACCCGGATCACGCGCCGCACGACTTCGCCCTCGTCGCTGCGTGCGCGCACCAGGTACACGCCAGCGGCCGCTCGGCCGCGCCCGGAGGACTCGCCGCCCCAGGTGAACGCGTGCGACCCGGCCTGCAGGCGCCCCTCGTGCAGTCGCGCCACCTCCTTGCCCGCCAGGTCGTAGACGCGCACCGTCACGCTGCCCTCGCGCGGCAGTGCGAGGGTCAGCGAGACCCGCTCCGAGAACGGGCTCGGTCCGACGCGGCTCCAGGCCAGCTCGCGCACCAACTCGATGCGCGCCGCCTCCACCGGGCCGATCCACTCGCTCGCCATGCCGCGCTGCACCTCGAGCCGGTAGCGCGACGCCTCGCCCGCGGGCGCGCTCGCATCGAGCACGTCGTACTCGCGCTCGCCCGAGGCCGCCACGGTCGCGACGACACCGGTGCCCTCGCGATGCACGCGGAACCCGCTCACCCCCTGTGCGTCGGCCACTGTCCAGCGCACCCGCACGCCCTCCGTCTCGCCCTCGGCCACGAACCGTGGCACCGCGATGCCCACCGTGCCCAGGTCGACGCGTGCGGTGTAGAGTTCGTAGTCATCGAACGGGCCATCCACACCGCGTCCGTCCACCCACACCACGTGCGCACGCCCACCGGCCGCCGCGAGCGCGATGCGGTCGCCGATGTTGCTGCGTGTGCCGCCGTAGGACAGCCAGGTGCCGCTCGCACCGTTCAGCCGGACGCTCGGCAGCCACGACATCCCGCCGTCCAGCGACAACGCCCAGCGCGTGTCCACGTTCAGCCCCCGAGGCCCGCCCTCGCGCCGGTCGTACCATGCCGCGTGCAGCCGCCCCGCCTCGTCCACCGCCAGAGCTGGCAGCGACTCGTCGAACCCCGGCGGTGCGTCGCCGAGTCGACGCTTGGGCGTCCAGGACGCGCCCCTGTCGCTCGAACTCACCATCACCAGGTCGCGGTGGTCGCGCGCGAGAGAGCCAAGCTGCATCGTGACCAGCCGGGTGCGGATCTCGTAGCCCAGGCTGTAGAACACTCCACAGGCCGCGCAGATCACATACCGTCCAGTGTAAGGCAGCGTGATCACAATGGGACCTCCGGCTGGGTAGCCACCCAAGAAGGGCATCGTGTGTCCTGCCACGGCTGTGTACGAACCGCTTGCCGGATCGCGGAACATGAGCTGGAACGAAGGACCGCCCGGCCCCGTCCCCCCTGGCGTCGGCGACACGAACGTGAGCCCGCCCGAGAGGTGGACCACTTGCCCGGCGATGCCCTCGAAGCCGAAGTAGTCGCAGTCCGCGTCTGTCTGGCTTCCGGACACGAACCCGACGAGGTCGTGTCCCAACGCGAACGTCTGCGCCGACTCTGGTGTGTCGTTCGGGCCCGAGTCGAATGTCGTGCCCGTGGCCGGCCCGAGCGCGTAGGCTGGCCCCTCGGCCCACGCGACATAGAGGCTGCCTCGTCTCGGCCCGATGCTGCGATCCATCGCCACCGTGGGGAAGTCGGACATCCAGTGCTCGTCGCCCCATCGGACCGGATGCCGCCGTCGCCCGCTCCACGCCGGGGCGGCCGACTGGTTCTCTCGAACACTCGCCACCACGGTCTCGGGTCCGAAGGTGACACCCAGGTCGTCGGAACGGCGCATTCGAACGTCGCTGGTGCCAAAGTCTCGCCAGACGACCAGCAGTTCCCCGTCGGGACCCACGACCGGCTGGGCGCCCTGGCTGGCGGCGCGGGCCGGGTCGTTGATCGGGAGCGGTGCGCTCCACGTGAGGCCCTCGTCGAGTGAGCGCATCAGTTCGATACGGTTCTCGCAGACACCGGCAGCGACCTGAAGCCCAATCGTGTACGTAAGGTAGGTCACTCCACTCGTGGCATCGTGTACGATGCGCGGAGAATCATATGGGGGGCAGACACCACTGAGAATTCTCGGCGTCGGTTCCGCACGCAACTGCCACATCACGCCTTGGAGACTCGCAACGCCACGCACCACGGCCAGTGTTCTGCCATTGGCCGCACCCTGCACACACAAGAACTCGCCGGATGAGATCAAGCACACGGACGTTTGCCCCTCCGGATCGACTAGTGACCCCGCCAAGCGCGGCAGTCCGACCTCAGTGCCCCAGGTGACACCTCCGTCTGCGGAGTAAGCCGAAGCGTTCGACTGGAAGAAGGGATAGACACCGCCATAGAACGTCACCAGCACACGATCACCATCGATGAGCACATCCGGCTCGCTCTGCTCGTCTCCCGGGCTCTCGAGCAGCCGCACCTCTGGTTGGACGATCTGTGCGTCCGCCGCCCGCTGGCCGCCCGCGCACGAAAATGCGCAGGCGGCCAGCAGGGTAACGAACTGCACTCGTCCGCAACAGAACGTCATGGCAGCACCACCAGCTTGCGCTCGATCACGCCGGCGCCGCTCGCCCGCAACCGGTACAGGTAAACTCCCGGACGCACGAGGGCGCCGTCCCCGTCGCGCTGGTCCCACTCGACGTGATGACGGCCAGCCGGCCGCCAGCCCGAAGCGAGGGACCGCACCCGACGACCCAGCGCGTCGTACACGTCGAGTGCCACTCGTTCTCCGCGCGGCAGGTCGAACGCGATGCGCGTGGTGCGCGAGAACGGGTTGGGCTGGTTCTGGTGCAGCGCGAACCGCAGCGGTGCGACCTCGGCATCCGTCTCCCGTTGCGAGGCCACGGCCACCGCCGTGCCCTCGAACGTCGCGCTCGCCGCGAGGAACCAGCTGCGGGTGAGGCCGCTCGGCGCTGCGGGAACCGCGAACGTCGCCGCCACCGACTCGCCGCCCGCGAGCGCGACACGCGCCTCGTCCGCGGCCGCGAGCGCCGCTGACACATCGGCGTCTCCCACCCCGCTCGCACTCGTGAGCTGGAGATCGGTGGACTGCGACGGCGCGACCTGCGTCAGCACGCCCAGCCGCTCGATCCGCGTGTCCTCCAGCGCCAGCACTCGCACGCGGGGGCATGCCACCGCCACCGCCACAGGTTCGGCGATGCGCCGCGACACCACGCGTGACACCGTGCGCCAGCCGCCCTCGTGTGGCACCTGCACCAGCGCGCCGTTGCGCTGCCCGCGCGCCGACTCGCCGAGCTTGGCGGACTCCAGCACCAGCGTGCTCGGCGCGCCCAGGTCCACCTCCACGGCCTCGCCGGTCTCGAGCGTGAACGAGGCCGCCTCGGGCGCACCCTCGCGCGTGACGCCCGCCACCTCGCCCACCGCTCCCGTGACGATGCCATCGCCCGAGACCATCGCCTGGTGGCCCGGCGTGTGGTCCACCACGCGAACCGCGATGCGATCCAGCTGCATCCCCACTCCCGTGTTCGCCGCCACCCACACGCGCGCCGCCTCGCCGCCCTCGCTCGGGTCGAACGACAGCCGCACCAGGTCCGACGTGGCCCCCTCGCGCGAGGGCCGCGCGAACAGCGTCGTGCCCTGTGCGAGCAGCGAGCCCTCCCCCGAGCCGGGCAGTAGGCGCGTCGCATCGGCGATGCGGCGCGAACTCGAACCGCCGCCACCGCCACCGCCACCGCCGCCCTCGAAGCACTCGGTGGGCGGGTCGGCCGGCACCTCCACCGTGCTCTGCGTGCTCATCGCCGACCAGTTGCCGTTGTCGTCCTTGGTCTTCAGGCGGAAGTAGTACGTGCCGTCGGCCAACGTGAGCTGCGCCGTGTGCGTGCCGCCCTCGGTGCCGGGCGCGAACCCGAGGCTCACCGGCGTCGCGTTGGTCCACGCCGTCTCGTTGTTGATCGACGTCGTGCTGTAGCGCAGAGAGAACTCGGTGCCAGGGCCCGAACCGGTCACCGCCGAGTCCTCCGGCGGCGAGACCCACGAGAAGTTCACCGTGTTGGTGACTGCGTCGTGGCAGCCGTTGAGCGCCGTGACCTTGGCCGGGCGCGTGACGTCGCACAGGTCCGCGCCGCCCGCCGCCTGGACCCGCACCCATCGGCCCACCGAGGGCACCGCGTTCTTGCCCGCGGGCACGCCCGCCGAGTCGACCACGAAAAGGAGGTGGTCCCCGGGCGGGGCGTGGTTCATGCTGGGCGGCGCGATGACGAGCAGCCGCGGGTTCGCGCCGGTCACTCGCATGAACTCGAGCGGCACGTAGCGCTGGTCCTGGTTGAAGCCGTGCGTCGCCGCGCCCGGCTTGACCAGCGCCACCGACGAGACGGTCGCTGCTTGGGGCGTGCACACCGTGAATCGCTGCCCCGGGGCGAGTGTGGCCGGCAGCCCCGGGCTCGAGACCGTGGGGCGCGTCGCCAGCGCGTCGCCGTCGAACAGGTAGGGGGGTTCGTAGACACTGATGCGGAAGCGGGCGTCGTTGTTGGGATCCGAGCCGTTGCGCTCGCCGCCGGTCGACAACACGCGACCATCCGGCAGCAGGATGGCCGTGGAGTGGTAATTGCGCGCGTGGAAGTCGGGGTTGAGTTCCCCGGTCCACGAGCCAGTCCTCGCGCTCCAGATGCGTGCGGATTTCTTCGCGGTCGATAGCTCGTTTCCGCTCAAGCCCCCGGTGACCACCACGTCTCCGGTCGGGAGCAGTGTCATGTTGCTGTTCGCGCGGTTGTCGATCGAACCGTGAGTGAACTCGTCAATCAAGTGCCACCCCGACGTCGTGCTTCCCACGAAGGAGATCGAGTCCGACTCCGACTCGATCGGGGTGTCGGCCGCGTCGCCATCGCGATGCGTCCCCCCTCGCAGCACGTAGCCTGGCTTGAACATGGCCGCGGATGAGCCGGAGTAGCTCGAACTGTGCGTGGCGGCATCCCACAGGTTGGTGGCCGGATCGAAGAGGTACTTGTACTGATCCTCGTGGTCGCGTGGCCCTCCGTGGAACACCTTGCCGTTCGGCAGCACGAACATCAGCGGGTAGAGTTCCATCAGGGGCGGGTCGTTGGCGGCCACATGCGCCGTCGTCCAGCTCCCGCTGTCGGCGTGTGCCGGGTCGAACACCTCGGGGAATCGCGCTGTGCGGGCCTGCCCGTCGAAGATCGCGGCATGCCCCGACCGCGCTTTCGGATCCTCGTGGCTGGCGAACCGAGGCGTCCGCAGCGGCGGCCGGTTCCAACGCGTCTTGGCGCTGGTGATCGCGTCGCGCAGTTCGTACTGCACGACCTCATCGGTCTGACCGCCGACGGTGCCCTCGCCATTGGTGTCGCCACCGAACAGTGTCAGCCGGTCGCCCCACAGGTCATAGACGCCTGCCATCTGGGTCCGCGCCGAAGGAGGCGTGCCCTGATTCCCGGACAGCGAGAGTGCGTCCCATGTGTAACTGGTGTCACTGGGGAGCGAGTCGCGGCGCCACAAACCCCACAGGTCACCGAGCAGCGCGCTCGCTCCCTGCCCTCCGAAGATGGACATCCGCCGTGCCGCCGGGTTCCCATACACAGTGCGCTGGCACTGCCCCGCACAGTCCTCGTACACGCCGACATGCCCCTCTCTCGCCTCCGGGGCCCCCTCCGGTGTGCTGATTGTTGGTCGGTAGAACGCGTTAGCATTGATGTCGTAGGCCCAGACCTCGTTGCTCGCCAGAGCGCCGCTCTGCTCGCGACCGCCGAAGATCAGGATCCTGGGGCGATTCGCCCCTCGCGGCCCCGGATCGAGGATCGCCACATGCCCATAGCGGGCACTCGGCCAGCTTGCAGGCCGTGGCGTCGGGGTCAAGTTCGTCCAGTTCCATTGGCCGGGAGGGATGTTCGGGTTCCGTCTGCCGAACCACAGGTCATCGAGCGCGTTGCCGGAGGTGTCGCGACCCCCGAACACGAAGCCGCCGACCCAGGTCGACTCGGGTACCGTAGGTTGCCGCCAAGGCACCATGGCGTGCCGTGAACGGGCGCCGGCTCGGCCCGTCGCCACCGTGTTCACTTCCACCAGTTTCTGCCAGATCCACGAGGAGTCGGTGCTGCTGGTCTGCCGCACCGTGTACCAGAGATCACCGAAGCTCGCGCTTCCGTTCACGCCGCCATACACCACTCCTCGTGTCTGGTCGCCGATGAACGAGTGCCACTTGCGCGCCGCTGGCTTCGTGCTTGAGTTCGAGTTGCTCATCCAATAGGAGCGATTGGTCACCGCCATGTGATGCAGCGAGTCCTTGATCGCACCCGACTCGTCTTCACCCCCGAAGCTCAGCAGGAAATTGTTCTGGAGGCCCGAGTTCGCCAGGACCTTGCCACTTGGTAGGACCGTGAGCGACGGGTACCATCTCTCTTGGGCCATCGATGAGATGCTCGACCACGGGTTCGTGACCGTGCTCTTCGGGTAACGCGGATCGAACCGGAATCCCCGTTCGATCCCGATCGGCGACCACGCCTCACCGCCCGCCAGCAACATGCGCCCGTCCGGCAGCACCACATGCCCGGCGCAGAAGAGGTCGAGTAGCGTCACGTCGCCCACCGGGTGGGGCACGGGGATGAGGTTCGAACTCGAGGGCAGCACCGCGCTCGAACCTGCCTGGAATCCGAACAGCTTCATCAACTGCCCGGTGCCCGAGCCCCCGAACAGGAACACCTTCGTCGTGTCGTCGTCGGGATCGCGCATCACGGCGACGTGGGTGCCGACGACACCCTGATGGCCAGCGTCGATCCACCTGCCCTTGCCGGAGAAGGGAGAGGCCTGAGTCTGCGCGAGCAGATCAGGGCTCGCGGCGCTCAGCGTGAGGAGTGACGCGAGCACGACCAAGATGACTCGCGCTACGCCCCCCCCCCAAGTGCTGCGCGATAGCGGATTCGACGACGCTTGCGAGTCGAGCGCTGCTGCTTCGGAGAGATCGCACCAGGACCATGACGAACCCCCTTCGTCGTTTTCAGACCTGACGGAACCTGCGTACGCTGAGGAGTCGAGCGCGAACCACCGCGCTTCGAGCGAACCCCTCGCAGCTTCGAGTCTCCGCCTCGCTGCCGGGGGATCGCAAGTAAGAAACGTCTTGCACTGGGGCAGAGCCGCATCACGCTGCCCGCCAGAAGGTTGCATCTGTGCATCGCCCCTGATGGCCACCGGCTGGCGATCGGCCTCGGGGACATGCGCCAGCGTGAAGGTTCCGAGCCGGCCTCCGAAGCCCAGTGGTCGCCGGATGCTCGTCAGCGCAGACTGTTCGAGGCCGCCTCGATCAGCCGCTGCAACAGCAGTCCACGCCGCACGTCGAGTTCCCCCGCACTACCCGCGCGCACCGCGGCCGCGAACTCCGCGCGCGCGGCCGGCCAGGGGTCTTCCACCGACGCGGCCACGGCGTCGAATGACAGCCGGCCCGCTGGCCCGAACAGCTCCAGCTCGAAGACCGACTGAGGCAGCGTCATCACGCCCGACAGAGCCAGCTCGCTCACCGCGCCGTTCGCATGTCGGCAGCTGAGCGCCACGAACGCCCGCGGGTCCCCGCGGCCGACCATCGACTCGATGGGACCGAGCGCCGCATCGAGCAGATCGAACGCGTGTGGGCCCAGGTCGTGCAGGGCTCCGTGCTCACGCCGCCACGCGCACGCATAGGGCCCGCGCAAGAACGCGCCGCTCAGGAACGCCAGCCTCGCCCCGATCGGGCCGAATCGGCGAGCCGCCTCGAGGAATGCTCGCGTGCGCGGCCGGAAACGATGCGTGAGCATCAGCTGCGTCACCACGTCACTCTCCTCCACCGCGCGCGCGAGACGCTCGGCATCGGCCAGCGTGAGCGCGAGCGGCTTGTCGAGCAGCAGTGCCTTGCCCGCCTTCGCCGCTAGGATGCCGAGCGTTGCCTGCACGTCGGGCGGCACCGCGAACGCCACCGCTTCGCAGCGATCGAGCAGCGCATCGAACGACGCGACCGCCTCGCTGCCGTGCGTGCGTGCCAACGCCTCCGCCGCCTCGAGCCGCCGCGCCCAGACGCACGTGAGAGATGTCTCCGGGCCTGCGGCC
The DNA here is from genome assembly GCA_964568385.1 of uncultured bacterium. Taxonomy (GTDB): domain Bacteria; phylum Eisenbacteria; class RBG-16-71-46; order RBG-16-71-46; family RBG-16-71-46; genus CADEFY01. The sequence goes on along the minus strand of CAZMQP010000045.1, from coordinate 1,820 downwards.
AGCATCGGCGCGTAGGCCCGCTCGGCCCAGGGTCCGGCACCCACCAGCCCGACGCGTAACGGCGTGAGGCTCACGCGCGCCTCGCTCAGTGCATCGCGTCGGGGCCGTCCACCACGCCGCCGGCGGGCACCGGGGCGGTGAAGTCGTCCTCGAGCACACCCGAGCCGATGCGGGCGTTGCGGCCCACCGTCAGTCCCGCGGGCAGGCGCGCCTCCTTGCCGATCAGCACCAGGCCGCTCGAGAGATGCTGCGGGCAGGCGCGATTGGGCGTGGCGTCGTCGCCATGGCCGACGCGTGCGCCCTCGCCCACCTGCACCGACTTGTCGAGGATGGCGCGGTCGAGCACGGCGCCGCGCGCCACACGCACGTCGTGCATCACGATGCTGTCGCGCACGACCGCGCCGCGCTCCACGCGCACGCCGGGGAACAGCACCGAGTTCACGACCTCGCCCTCGATCATGCAGCCGTTGGCCACCATACTGTTGCGCACGCGCGCCCCCGCCACGACGCGCACCGGCGGCCGCTCCGCGCTCTGGGTGTGGATAATGCGCCCCGGATGGTCGAGCCGCATCGGCGGGGGATCGGCGAGGAACGCCATGTTGGCGGCGTAGAACGAGTCGAGCGTGCCCACGTCCTGCCAGTACTCGGGGAACCGGTAGGCGAACACGCCCTCGCCGCGCGCCACCAGCCGGGGCAGCACGTCCTTGCCGAAGTCGCGCTGGGAGCCCTCGATGGCCTCGTCCTCGACCAGCCAGCGGATCAGGTGCTCGCGGTCGAACAGGTACACGCCCATCGACGCCAGCCGTGAACCCACCGGCGACTTGGGCTTCTCGTGGAACGCGACGATGCGCCCGTTGGGCTCGGTCTGCAGGATGCCGAACTCGGAGATCTCGTCCTCGGGCACCTCGGTCACGGCCACCGTGAGCGTGGCGCGGTTGGCGCGATGGAACGCATAGAGGACGTTGTAGTCCATTTGATAGACGTGGTCGCCCGACAGGATGAGCACCTCGTCCACGCGCCGCCGCTTCAGGTGCAGCAGGTTCTGGTAGATGGCGTCGGCGGTGCCCTGGTACCAGTCGGTGGCGAACGACCCGGGCGCCGGCTGCAGCAGCTGGATGCCGCCGCGCGTGCGGTCGAGATCCCATGGCCGGCCGGTGGCGATATGCTGGTTGAGCGAGGTCGGCCGGTACTGCGTCAGCACGCCCACGTCGAAGATGCCGGAGTTGACGCAGTTGCTGAGCGTGAAGTCGATGATGCGATACTTCCCGCCGAAGGGAACCGCGGGTTTGGCGCGCCGCTCCGACAGCAGGCACAGCCGGCTCCCGACCCCGCCGGCGAGGATGAACGCGTAGCGCGAGCTCATCGCATCTCCTCGTACCAGCGCCGGTTCGGCACCATGCTGCCCGCCTCGAGTACGCCGCCGGGCAGGTCCTCGTAGCGCCCGCCCACGCCGATGGAGCTCGGGCGCTGCACCCGCGCGCCATCCGCGAGCCAGGTGTCCTTGCCCACCAGCGTGAGGCCCGCGAGCCACTCGAGCCCGGGGGCGCGCTGCGCCTCCCCCACGCCCACGTGCGCCCCGGCCCCGACCCGGACGTACTTGTCGAGCAGCGCGTGCTCGATGCGCGACCCGGCCGCGAGCTGCGTGTCGGCCATGACCACGGACTCGGTCACGACCGCGCCCGGTCCGACGTGCACGCCAGGGAACAGGATCGAGCGCGAGACGTGCCCTTCCACCCGGCACCCGTTCGCGACCAGGCTGTCCTCCACCACGGCGTCGTCGCCCAGCCACACGGGCGGGCGTTCCTCGTCGCGCGTCAGGA
>CAZMQP010000044.1:0-12707 GCA_964568385.1 uncultured bacterium | reverse complement strand
GCGGCATCGGCAGTGATGCCGCCATGGAGAGCGCCGACGTGGTGCTCATGGCCGACGACCTGCGCGCGCTGCCGTATGCGGTGCGGCTGGCACAGCGCGCGCGGGCGGTGGTGGCGCAGAACCTCGTCATCGCCACCGGCGTGATGGCCGTGCTCGTGGTCTGGGTGTTCCTCGGGGAGCACACGCCCGTCGGCGCGCTCAAGCTGCCGATCGCCGTCTCCGGGCATGAGGGCTCGACCGTGCTGGTCATCCTCAACGGACTCCGCCTGCTGGTGGGCGACCGGGAGCGGGCGTGATGCGCGCCGCCGCCGTCCTGGCGCTGGGCCTCGCGGCCGCGGCGCTGCCGGGCGCGTGCGCGCCGCCGCCGCCGGCGGCCGTGGAGGCGCCGGTCGGCTGGCTCGACGAGGGCCCGCTGCTGACGCTGCACGACGGCGCGCACGACCCGGCCCGGCTGGGCGCCATCACGCATGGCGTCGTGGACTCGACCGAGGTGGTCACGCTGCGCTTCGATGGCGCGCTGGGACCGGTCGCGGCGGCGGCGCCGAGTTGGGTGCTGCTCGGCCGCTCGCGCGGCGTGATCCGCGTGGTGTGCTCGCTCGTTCCGGTCCCGGGCCGGACGCCCTCGGCATGGACCGACACGACATTCGCATCTGGAGGGCTCGTGCGTGCGGCCTACGCGCTTCGCACACTCGAAGGCCACGTGGCGGTGGATCTGCATCTCGCCGAGCCCGTTCTGGCGCGTGCCCGCGTCGGCGGCCCCGACAGCGCGCTGGTGATCGAACTGCGCCGCGGCGGGCCGCCGCTCGAGGCGCTGCCCGACTCACTGCGGTCGCCGCGCGTCGTGTTGCTCGAGCCGCGACACTGGGACCCGCTCACGGTGTTCGCGGTCGAGGGCTACGCGCGCACGTTCGAGGCGAACGTGCTGATCCGGCTGCGCGGCGGCATGGCCCCGCTCGACACGTTCACCACCGCGACGGACGGCATGGAGCTGTGGGGCGAGTTCCGGCTCGAGCTCCCGAATGCCGCCGCCGCCGAGACCGTGCGCGTGGGTGAGTTCGACATGGAGACCGGCGCGCCCCACATGGTCGAGGTGGCGCGCAGGCGGTGAGGCGGCGCGGTCAGTCGAGCGCCGTCACCACCACGTTGTCGTAGTACACCGTGCACATGCCGACACCGCCCGTGTAGGCGGGCAGCCCCATGCGGCCCTGCTGCTCGGCGTCGCGCGGGGCCTCGCGCTCCAGCTTGAGCTCGCCGTTCACGAACACGCGGATGCGGCTGCCGCGCAGTTCGAGCCGCAGGTGGTGCCAGACGCCGTTGGCGTTGGTGGCGCGCGCCTTGCCGAGCGGCCACTGCCGCCGGTACATGACGATGTCCTGGTAGCTGCCGCTTCTCAGGTCCACGCCGATGCCGCCGCCGTCGTTCGCGCGCACGACCACGCCCTTGTCCACGCCGCGCATCTGGCAGACATCGAGGTCCACCGCCACGTCGGACCACGTGCTGTCCCCGAACCACGCGAACGACCGCTGCTGCTTCTCGTCGGGCAGGTCGGCGCGCAGGACGCCCTTCCAGACCGTCCACACGCCCTCGCGGTCCACGGCCCACTGCGCCAGCGACCGGCTCGAGAAGTCGTCCTCGAACAGCACGCGGCCCTGGGGCTTGGCGCGCTTGGCGAGTGGCGGCGGCGCGGCCGAGCGCGCGGGATCCGCGGCGGAGCCGGCGCTCAGGAGCAGTACGAGCGAGAGGCACAAGGTCGCGAGCCAGGCGATCACGCGAGGGCGATCCTCCATGCGGGTCGGTCGGGGGCGGTCCCCACCTTATCGGCCACGCCCGCCGGGATGTCCAGTCGCGGCCGGCCGGGGTCCGTTCGGCCGGGTGCGGCGCCCCGGCGCTCGCTCAGTGATGCGGGACCGGTTCGGCGGCGGGCGCGGGCTCCGCGACGTCGAGGTCGCGCTGCTCGCGGATCGCGAAGCGGGCGAGCAGCGAGTAGACGATGGGCACCAGGATCAGCGTCAGCAGCGTGGAGAACAGCATGCCGCCCACCACCACCACGCCGAGCGGCTTGCGCGACTCGGCGCCGGCGCCCAGCCCGAGCGCGATCGGCAGCACGCCGAACAGGGTGGACATGGTGGTCATCAGGATGGGCCGCAGCCGGATCACCGACGCCCCGACCACCGCCTCGGTCACGCTCTCCCCGCGGGCGATGCGCTGGTTGGCGTACTCCACGATCAGGATGGCGTTCTTGGTGACGAGCCCGATCAGCATGATGAGCCCGATCTGCGAGTAGATGTTGAGGCTCATCTGCATGGCCCACAGCGAGCCGAGCGCGCCGAACACGGCGAGCGGCACCGAGACCAGGATCGTCATGGGGTGGATGAAGCTCTCGAACTGGGCCGCGAGCACCAGGAAGATGAACGCGAGCGCGATCAGGAACAGCAGGTTGAGGCCGCCGCTCGATTCGGCGAACTCGCGTGACTCGCCGGCGAGGTCGGTGCGGACCGAGGCGGGCAGCGTGCGCCTGGCGATCGCCTTCAGGTCGGCCACGGCCTGCCCGATGGTCCTGCCGGGCGCCAGGTTCGCCGTGTAGGTGGCCGAACGCACGCGGTTGAAGTGATTCAGCTCGCGCGGCGACACCTTCTCCTCGACCTGCACCACGCTCGCCAGCTGCACCAGGCCGCTGCTGCCGCGCACGTAGAGCTCCTCGATCGCCCGCGGCGTCGCGCGCCCCTGCGAGGGCACCTGCAGGATGACCTCGTACTGCTGGTTGCCGCGCTTGAACCGGCCGATCTCGCGGCCGCCGAGCAGGGACTGCAGCGCACCGCCGACGTCGGACACCGACACGCCGAGCGCCGCCGCGCGGTCGCGGTCCACACGCACCTCGAGCTGCGGCTTGTTGAGCTTGAGGTCGGAGTCCGCGTTGAGGAAGTAGCCGAGCTTGGAGGCCTCGGCCATGAGCAGCCCCATCGAGCGCTGCAGCTCGTCGTAGCTCTCGGCGAGCAGCACGAACTGCACGGGGCGGCCGAAGCCGCCGCCGAGGCTGGGCGGGTTGATGGGGATCGCCAGCACGCCGGGAATGCCCATCATCATCGGGAAGATCGAGCCCACGATCTGCTGCTGCGTGCGGTCGCGCTCGGCCAGCGGCTTGAGCCGCACGAACATGAAGCCGTCGGTCACCCGCCCCGGGCCGCCGAACCCGAGTCCCGTGGCGGTGAACATGCTCTTCACCTCGGGCACCCGCTGGTACACGGCCTCCGCCTGATGCATGTAGCGGTCGGTGTACTCCTTGGTGGACCCCTCGGGCGCGAACACCAGGTTGAAGATGAGGCCGCGGTCCTCGGTCGGCACCAGTTCCTTGGGCAGCACGCGGAACAGCACCGCGGTGAGCGCGATCACGGCGAGCGCGCCGCCCAGCACCCAGCGTCGGCGGCGCAGGGCGCCGCGCAGCAGGCGCTCGTAGCCGTCGTGCATGCGGGCGCTCCAGCCGCGCTTGGCGTCGCCCGCGGCCGCGTCGTCGTGCGGCACGTCCTGGGCGCGCAGCATGCGCGAGCACAGCATCGGGGACAGCGTCAGCGCGACGAACCCCGAGATCATCACCGAGACCGCGACCGCGATGCCGAACTCGTTGAAGAGCCGCCCGATGCGGCCGCTCAGGAACGCCACCGGCACGAACACGGCGACCAGCGCGAGGGTGGTGGCGAGGATGGCGAAGCCGACCTCGGCGGCGCCGTCCACCGCCGCTTGCATGCGGGTCTTGCCCATCTCCATGTGCCGGTGGATGTTCTCGAGCATGATGATGGCGTCGTCCACCACCAGGCCGATCGCCAGCACGAGCGCCAGCAGCGTGAGGATGTTGATGCTGAAGCCGAGGAAGTAGGTCACGGTGAACGTGCCGATGATGGACACGGGAATGGCCACCGCCGGCACCAGCGTGGCGCGCAGCGTGCGCAGGAACAGGAACGTCACCAGGAACACGAGCGCCACCGCGATCCCGAGCGCGACCAGCACCTCGTGGATGGCCTCCTCGATGAACGTGCTCGAGTCGAACGCGATGTCGAGCTTCATGCCCTCGGGCATGGACTCGCGCAGTTCCGGCAGCGACGCGGTCACTGCGCGCGCGACGTCCACCGTCGAGGCCTTCTGCTGCTTGACCACGCCGATACCCACGGCGGGGACGCCGTTGTAGCGGGTGATCGTGCGCTCGTCCTCGGCGCCGATGCGCACGTCGGCGACATCGCCCAGCCGCACGGCGCTGCCGCCGGCGCCGGCCACGACGATGGCGGCGAACTCCGCGGGGTCGGCGAGGTCCCCGCGCGTGCGCACCGCGAACTCGCGGCCCTGGCCCTCGATGCGGCCCGAGGGGATCTCGGCGTTCTCGGTGCGCAGCACGCGCTCGATGTCGGTCACGGTCAGGCCGTGCGCGGCCAGCCGCAGCGGGTCGAGCCAGATGCGCATGGCGTAGCGGCGCTCGCCGCCCACGAACACCGCGCCCACGCCGGGCAGGCGCTGGATGCGCTCGGAGAGCACGTTGCGCGCGATGTCGGACAGCTCGAGCGTGTTGAACCGCTCGCCGCTCACCGCGATCCACATGATCGGCTGCGCGTTGGTGTCCTGCTTGGCCACCGTCGGCTCGTCGGCGGTGGACGGCAGCGAGCCGCGGATGCGCGAGACGCGGTCGCGCACGTCGTTGGCCGCCTGGTCCACGTCGCGCGACAGCTCGAACTCGATGGTGATGCGCGACACCTGCTCCTGCGACGACGACGTGATGAGCTTGACCCCCTCGATGGTGGAGATCTGCTCCTCGAGGATGTCGGTGATCTCGGTCTCGACCACCTGCGCGCTGGCGCCGCGGTAGATCGTGGTCACGCTGACGATGCGCGACTCGATGTCGGGGTACTCGCGCACCGGCAGCCGCCACAGCGACAGCAGCCCGAACAGCAGGATGGTCAGGCTCATTACGGTGGCGAGGACCGGACGCTGGATCGAGAGCTGCGAGATCCTCACCGGCCCGCTCCCGCCGCGGGAGCGGCGGCGGCGGCCGGCGCGCCGACGGGCATGACGCGGGCGCCGGGGAACAGCTTCTGGTGGCCCGCGCGCACGACCTGCGTGCCCGGGCCCAGGCCCTCGACCACCTCGACGAACGCGGCGTCGCGCACGCCCAGCTTGATGTTCACGCGCTGCACGGTGCTGTCGGGCTGCACGGCGTACACGTAGGTGAGGTCGCCTTCGGCGAGCACGGCCTCGTCAGGGACGGTGAGCACGCCGCTGCGTTCGGAGAGCGCCGTCGAGACGTCGGCCGACATGCCCGGCTTGAGCAGGCCGCCCGGGTTGGCCACCTCGGCGATGACGTCGAACGTGCGCGTCTCGGGGTTGACCACGGGCTCCACCACCACGACCTGGCCGCGGAACGTGCGCCCCGGATGCGCCGACACCGTCAGCTCCACCGAGGCGCCGCGCTGGATGGTGGAGGCGAGCCGCTCCGGCGCCGGGAAGGCCACGCGCAGCCGGTCGAGACGCGCGACGCGCGCGATGCGGTCGCCGACCGCGACGCGCGTGCCCACGGACACGTCGCGCCGGCCGGCCACGCCCGCGAACGGCGAGCGCACGATCGTCTTGTCGAAGCGCGTCTGCTGCAGGTCGGCCTCGGCCACCGCGACCGCAAGGGCGGCGCGCGCCTCGTCGCGCTCACGCGGCGAGACGATGTCGCGCGCGAACAGTTCGTCCACGCGCCTGGCGTCGGCCTGCGCCAGCGCCAGCCGCGCCTTGGCGCGCTCGAGTTCGGCGAGCGCCTCGCGGCCGTCGAGCCGCGCCAGCACCTCGCCGGCGCCGATGGCGCGCCCCTCGGCGAACGGCACCTCGAGCACGCGGCCGGCCACCTCGGCCACGACCTCCGCCTCCTGCAGCGCCTCGAGCGAGCCGAGCGCGCGGAAGGGGTCGCGCACGGTCTGGCGCTCGACGACGGCGACCTCGACCGGCATGGGGGGCATGCCGCCCATGCCGCCGGGACCGCGGGGACCACCCGCCTTGGGGGAGCAGCCGGAGAGCGGAAGGGCGAACGACAGGGCCAGGACGGCCAGCGGGCGCGCGGACGCGCGAAGCAGGGGGGAGGGCATGCGGCAAGGCTAGACCCGCGCGGGGCCGGGGTCACGCCGGGGCCGACGAGCGCGGGCTGGAGCGGTGCGGGCGGCGGCTCAGCCGGTCCGGCGGCCCTGCCGGACCCGCCGGTAGTGCGTGCCCCAGTCCCGCAGGGCCTCGATCGCGGGCAGCGCCGTGCGGCCGAGATCGGTCAGCCCGTACTCGACGCGCGGCGGCACCGTGGCGTGCACCGTGCGCGTGACGAGCCCGGCGCGCCCCAGCTCGCGCAGCTGCTGCGCCAGCATCTTGTGCGAGACGCCGTGCAGTTCGCGGTGCAGTTCGTTGTAGCGCCAGATCCGCCGCTGCAGCCGCCACAGGATGGGCATCTTCCAGCGGCCGCCGATGACGTCGAGCGCGAGCTCGACGGGGTTGTGGTAGGTGCGGCCGTCCAGTTCGAAGCTCGGCATGAGCGCTTCCCTCGAGGTGAGTGACTCACGGAGAAGTGCGCTCTTCCGCGCGCCCCCGTCACCCGCCTAGCCTAGGCGCACCACGCGCCGCACGCGAGAGCCGCCACCACCGGAGGGAACACGCCGTGAGCCTGCGCAACCCGAACATCGTCTCCGGCGCGCGCCGCAAGCGCGCCGCCATCGTCATCGCCAACCCCGCCGTCTCCACGACCACCCAGTGGCCGGTCGGCTTCTGGTGGAGCGAGCTCACGCATCCCTGGTTCGAGTTCACCGAGGCCGGCTACGAGGTGGAGGTGTTCAGCCCGGCCGGCGGACGCTGCGAGGCCGACGGCATGAGCGATCCGCGCGACGCCAGCGGCTACTCCGCCTCGGACCTGATCACGCGCGGTTTCCTCGCCGTGCCCGAGCTGGCGGCCCTGGCCGAGCAGACGCGGCCGGTCGAGGCGATCGAGGTCGAGCGCTTCGACGCGCTCGTGGTCGCGGGCGGCCAGGCGCCGATGTTCACGTTCGACCGGGCCGCGGGCCTGCATCGCGTGTTCGAACGCTTCCTCGCCTCCGGCCGCATCGCGGCGGCGCTGTGCCACGGCGTGGCGGTGCTGCGCCACGTCATGGATGCGGCCGGACAGCCGGTCGTGCGCGGACGCACCGTGACCGGATTCGCCAACGTCGAGGAGGACTTCGCCGACCAGGCGGTGTGGTCCATGGGCCTGCTGCCGCGCGACCGGCACGTGATGCCGTGGCGCATCGAGGACGAGTTGCGCGCGCTGGGCGCGAACTTCGTGCAGGCCGGCCTGTGGCGGAGCTTCGCCGTGCGCGACGGCAATCTGATCACCGGACAGCAGAACTTCTCGGGCGGCGAGACCGCGCGGCTCGTGATCGAGGCGGTCGGACGATGACCACCATCGCCATCCTGGGCGCGGGACAGGTCGGCCGCGCGATCGCCGGGCGGCTGCGGCTGGCGGGGCACACGGTGCATCTCGGCGGGCGCGCCGACGGCGGCGAGCCCGACGTGCGCCCCGTGCCCGACGCGGCGGCCGGCGCCGACGTGCTGGTGCTGACCACGCCTGCCGCCGCCGCGGTGGAGGTGTTGCGGGCGGCCTCGCCCGGCGCGCGCGTCGTGCTCGACTGCACGAACCCGCTGCGCTGGCAGGACGGGCCGGTGTGGTCGCCGCCGCCCGAGGGCTCGGTGGCGGCGCAGCTGGCGGCGGCCTTCCCCGGTACGCCCGTGGTCAAGGGGCTCAACCACTTCGGGGTCGAGATCCATCGCGCACCCGGGCGGGCGGGCGGCCCCGCCGACGCGCTGTTCGCGGGCGATGATGCCGAGGCCAAGCGCACCGTGATGCAACTCGCGGAGGCGGCGGGCTTCCGCGCCGTGGACGCCGGCCCGCTGCGCAACGCGGCGCTGCTCGAGAATCTCGCGGTGCTGTGGATCCATCTCGCCGCGCGCGGCGACCGAGAGTTCGTGTTCCGGATCGACCGCGAGCGGTGACAGCCCCGCGGCCCGATGCTAGGGTGCGCCGCATGGCCAAGAAGAAGCGCAGTATCGGGGTGATCGGAGTGCCGCTCGACCTGGGTGCAGGCCGGCGAGGCGTCGACATGGGGCCCTCGGCGATCCGCATCGCCGGGCTCGAGCGCAAGCTCGAGGAACTGGGTCACAAGGTCGAGGACTACGGCGACATCGATGTGATCATCGCCGAGACGACCAAGGTGGGCAGCGCCAAGCTGCGCTACAAGCAGCCGATCCTCGCCGCCAACCGTGCGCTCATGAAGGCGGTGGACAAGTGCCTCACCGAGGGCCGCATGCCGTTCGTGCTGGGCGGTGACCACAGCATCGCGATCGGATCGGTCGCGGGATCCACCAACTTCTTCGCCAAGCGCGGCGAGTCGCTGGGACTCATCTGGTTCGACGCGCACGGCGACTGCAACACGCCGCAGACCACGCCGAGCGGCAACATCCACGGCATGTCGCTCGCGGTCGCCCTCGGCTTCGGCGATCACGACCTGACCCATCTGGGCGGCCGCTCGCCCAAGGTGCAGGCACGCAACACCGTGCTGCTCGGCATCCGCGACATCGATGCGGGGGAGCGCGAGTTCCTCAAGAAGAGCGGCGTCACCTGCTACACCATGCGCGACCTGGACGAGCGGGGCATGCGCGACGTGCTCGACGAGGCCATTCGCATCGCCAGCGACGGCACGGCCGGCATCCATCTGTCGTTCGATCTCGACGTGGTCGATCCCGTGGACGCACCCGGAACCGGCACGCGCGTGGATGGCGGCATCAGCTACCGCGAGGCGCATCTCGCGATGGAGATGCTGCACGACCGCGCCAACATCGCCTCGATCGACATGGTCGAGGTGAACCCGGTGCTCGACTCGCAGAACATGACGGGCGTGCTCGCGGTGGAGCTGGCGCAGAGCGTGCTGGGCAAGACGATCCTGTAGGGAACGCAGTCGATCGTCGGCTACTTCACGACCACCAGCTTCCGCGTCGCACTCATCCTGCCCATATCGAGGCGGTACAGGTAGCAGCCCGCTCGAAGCCCTGTTGTGGAGAGCTGCACCTGTTGCGGCCCCGCGGACTGAAGAGCACGCACCAACGGCCTCGAGACCGCGCGACCCTGCAGGTCGAAGAGCGTGAGGCTCACTTGCATCGGGCCGGCGAGGGAATAGCGGATCGTCGTGGCGTCACGTGCGGGATTGGGGGCTACCGTGAGCGAGGGGAAGCCGGGTGTGGGCGGCGGCTCGGGCGAGCGAGCCGGGCGGATGGCGACGAAGTTCGACTGCGGATGCGCGCCCGCGCGGCCGAAGCCGCCTCCCACGTACACGCTTCCCCGGTCGGTCTCGATCGCCCAGACGTTGCCATCGATCGTCGGAAACTCTTCTCGCACGTGTCCCGTGCGAGCATCGACAGCCGCGAAGTACTCGCGAGGAACCCCCGAGAGCCCAGAGAAGTAGCCGCCGATGAAGACCGTCGAGTCGGCAGTGGCGAGCGCGCGCACGGCTACATGGGGGGCAGGTCCATACAGCCCCAGATTCCAGTCGGTGGCTCTGCCGGCACCGTCGATGGCCGCCACGAAGGCTCGTGACAAACCACCGGCCATCTCAAACCCGCCACCCACGAAGATGACTCCGTCGAGCGTTCGGACCTCCTGTACCGTGCCATCTGTCCCCGGATCCCATGGCAGCAGAGCGCCTGTTCTCGGATCGAGCGCCGCCAGGCTGAGCCTCGATTGCCCTGCGACGGATGAGAAGTCCCCACCGACGTAGATCGCTGTGTCGCTCACCGCGATGTCATAGGCCTCACCCAACAAGTTCGCGTTCCAGGCCGTGGCGATCCCGGTGACCGTGTCCAGCACGGCAATGCCCCTCCGACTCCGCCCGCCGATCGTGGAGAACAGCCCGCCCACGATCAAGTCAGGGCCCAGCGGCTGTATCGTCCAGACGCTCGAGTTCGGACTGGGGTTCCAGGCGGTCGCTAGCCCGGTCACAGGGTCAAGCGAGGCAAGCCCACTCCTCGCCTGGCCGCCGACCGTGCTGAAGTACCCTCCAGCGTAGACCTTCCCGCCCTGGAAGAGCAGGCTCACCACGTAGTCGCTTGGCGCAGGGTCCCAGTCGGTGACGCGGCCCGTGCGTGTGTCGATCGACGCGAGCCCTCGGCGCAGCACCCAGTCCCCCACCGATGTGAACCACCCGCCCACGAATATCACGCCGCGTTGGAGGGCCAATGCGAAGATGAAGTCATTGGCATCCGGGTCCCATGCGAGGCGCCAGCCAGTGCGGGCATCCAGTGCCGCAGCGTGACGACCGGCCTCGGGGGGAGACCCGCCCAGAGTGTCGAACGCGCCTGCGACGAACAGCGTGTCCCCCGAGAGCAGAAGCCCCCAGAGATCCGGTCCGAACGTGGAGAGACGCCGAGGGCGAGCGTCGAAACCCGTTGCCAGCGCCGTGGTCAGATCGAGCTGCGCGAGTCCTCGTCGAGCCTGTCCACCGAGGCGAGTGAACGAGCCCGCCACGAAGATCGAGTCCCCGGCCACGAGCAGTGCATTCACATGAGGGCCACCATCGCGCGTGTTGATCGGTGTGCGCGTCAGCTGCGCATCCCAGGGAAGCACGACTCCCGAGGTCCCGTCTACGGCGACCAGCCCTGTGCGCGACACGCCATTCGCAGCCGTGAAGTACCCACCGATGTAGAGCGTGGTGTCGCGGACCGCGAGCGCACAGACCCGGTCATCGAGACTCACTTGCAGAGGCATCGGTTCACCGGTTGTCGCATCCACGGCGGCGACGTAGCTGCGCGCTTGGCCCGCGACACTCGTGAACCAGCCGCCGAGGTAGACTGTGGTGCCCACGATGAGAATGGCCGACGGGCGGCCGTCGGCATCGCATCTCCAGGACAAGGCGTCGTCGTCGGTGATGTCCACAGCGCCCAGCCGCAAGCGTGGTTGCCCTCCGAGCGAGTCGAAGTCACCGCCGACGTAGAGCGTCCGGCCACTCAGCGCGAGCGCCCACACTTCCAGGTTCGGGTTCGGCGCCCAGCTGGAGACGTTTCCGTCGGCGAGGATGTGCGCGAGGTTGCGGCGCGGCTGGCTACCGACATGCGTGAACGAGCCCCCCACGAACCAGCCGCCCTCGCCGTCCGCGACCACCGCTTCGACGCGGCCGACGATGCGCGGATAGGGTGTGACGGGTTTGGCTGTGGCTCTGTCCACCGGCACGCCACCGCCGGTCGGGGGGCCGACGTAGAGGAACGAGCCGCCGATGTAGACGGTGTCTCCTGCGGGAGCGATGGCAAGCACGCGATCGCCTGGACTGAGCGCCCAGAGCGTGGAGTCGACGATCTGGGCACTGGCAGTGGCCGCGATCAGAAGGAGCAATCCCGCGCAGACACTGAAGATTCGACCGGCCTGGGTCATCTGAGAATCGGCACTCGGACGATGGCTTGTAGGCCTCCGGCACGGGCCCGTGCGAAGTAGTGGCCAGAAGCCACGGGGCGCCCCGATTCATCGCGGCAGTCCCAGAGGAACTCACATCGGGTGGAGGGCTCCCCTCCTCGAGAGACTCGCTTCACTCGGCGACCGGCCACGTCGAGGATGGTGAGTTCGGGTGACGCGGAGACCGCGGACTCGACTACGAGTCGAACTCGACTCGCTGTCGGGACGGACTCGGTCACTCGGCAACGAAACCCCGGCCGCGCGGCCAGCCCGGCGCTCGCGATGCTCGGGTATGCGATGACGAACCGTTGCCCGACCGGATCCCAGTGCATATGTGTGATGCCGATGCCGTCACCTTGGTAGGCGGCGAAGTAGTGCACTTGGCCGATCTGCAGGTGCTCGCAAGCCTGCCAGGCGATGACATCGACATCGTTGTCGAGATACGAATAGAGGGAGTCGCGTTCGGGCCAAGCCTCGGCGGTTCTACTCAGGAGCCCGCTGTCCGGGTGAGAGGTGAGGAAGATGGTGGAGTAGTAGCCATCGTCGTCATAGGAGGCATTGGCTACGAACATGCGCCACGCGCCCGAAAGGGAGTCGCGCACGACGACCGGGGACTCCAGTGCCCCGGGGACGGGAAGGTGTGCATTGTCGGTGGCTTCGTAGCTGCCGAGGTTGTCCCAGAGGGAGAGTGTGCCGGGCTTGTTTCTCGCGACGCCGATCTTGTATCGCGGGAAGAGGATGCGATCCTCGCCAGCATTGAAAAGCAAGTATCGCCCTGCGAACTCGGGGGTCGGGTCCGGCATGACAAACGGGTCGCGGAACGAGCGCCGCCCGGCGACATCGTGGCCGATGGTGTCGGCCCAGTTCGTCTCGTAGGCCGTGTACGCCGGCTCCGTGTTCCGCGTCCACGAGATGTTCGCGCGTCCGAGTGACGGCGTCGTCGCGTAGCCGATGCTCTGGTTCCCCGACGCGTCCACGCCCGTGTAGAACATGTAGAACAGGTCGCCCACCTGCTGGATCGAGGGCGCCCAGACGCGCTTGGCATCCCATCCCTGGCCACTCGGCCGGAACGCCATGGTGTCCACCGACCACGGCTTTCCCAAAGAGTCCGTCCACGCGTGCGCGATGATGCTGTCCTGCCCAGCCAGGTTGCGGATGTAGAACAGGTGGAACACGCCCTTCCATGGCTTCGCCGGATCGGTCGGGTCGTGGACCGAGTTGTAGTGGAACGCGAAGTCCT
>CAZMQP010000043.1:0-12750 GCA_964568385.1 uncultured bacterium | reverse complement strand
CGCATGGGCCGCAACCCGCAGACGGGCGAGGCCATCAAGATCCCGGCCAAGCGCGTGCTCAAGTTCCGCATCTCGAAGGAGATGAAGGACCGCGTCCTGAAGTGAGTCGCGGCAGCGCCCCCGCGCTGCGCCCGACGGACTGCGAAGGCCCCGGCGCCACTGGCTCCGGGGCCTTCGTGCGTTCAGTTCCGGGCCCCGGCGGCCGATAACGGCCGCAACCGCCGGAGGCCCCATGGCCGTTGATGTCACGCTGCTGGAGCGGATCCCCGAGCCGGTGCTGCTGGTCTCCCCCACCGGCGACACGCTCTACGGCAACGCCGCCTTCCACCGCCTCGTCACCCAGCTCGCCGTGCCCGCACGCCTGTCCGGGCTGTTCGGCCCGCCCGCGCAGGTCGTGCTCGCCGAGGCCCGCCGCAACGGGCAGTCCCGCGCGTTCCTGCCGCTCATGGCGACGCCCGACTCCGGACGCGGCTACCGCCTCGAGGTGCACGGCGGCAGCGACGACGGCACGCTCGCGGTGCTGCTGATCGACCTCTCGGAGGAGGTCGCGTGGCGCCACCAGTTGTTCCTGCGCAACAGCGAGCTGACGGTGCTCAACGACATCGGCACCGCGCTCAGCGCGACGCTCGACATGGACGCGCTCGCGCGCCGCATCTGGGAGCAGACCGGCCGCATCATGGATCACGCCAACTTCTTCATCGCGCTGCACGACCGCGCCGACGGCCGCATCACGTTTCCGATCTGGGTCGAGGACGGCCGCATCGAGTCCGCCGACCGCACACGCCCGTGCGGACGCGGCCTTCCGGAGCACATCCTCGAGACGCGGCAGCCGCTGCTGCTCACCGGCGACGTCGCCGCGCAGATGGACCAGCTCGGCATCCAGCGCAATGGCCGCGTCTGCGTGTCGTTCATCGGTGTGCCGATCCTGTCGGACGGCGTGGCGATGGGCGTGATGGCGATGCAGGACTTCACGACGCCGTCGCGCTACGGACGCCACGAGCTGGGCGTGCTCAGCATCATCGCCAACCAGGCCGGCGCGGCCATCCGCAACGCGCAGCTGTTCGCCTCGGCGCGCACCGCCTACACCGAGCTGTCGCAGGCGCAGCAGCAGCTGCTCGAGTCCGAGCGTGTGCGCGGCGTCACCGAGACCGTGGGCGCGCTCAACCACGAGGTCAACAACCCGCTCGCCACCATCGTCGGCTCGGCGCAGCTGCTGCTGCGCCGCACCGACCTCGACCCCGACCTGCGCCAGAAGATCGAGCGCATGCTCGAGGCCGGCCGCCGCATCCAGCAGGTCACCGGCCGCATGGCGACGCTGATCCAGGCGACGTCGCGGCCCTACCCCGGCCAGACCGCGATCCTCGACCTGCAGGGCTCGCTCACCAGCGGCGAGGCGGACTCGACGGCGGAACCCGCCGCCTGAGGCGGCCTCGCGCGATCGCCTCAGACGGCGTGCGCGGATTCGCGGCGGCGCAGCACCCAGATGCACGACTCGCGCGCCGGCTGGCCCGCCGTCTCGCGCTCGCGCTGCTCCAGGTAGAGCAGCACCGAGGCGGCCCGGAACGGATCCTCCTCGGCGATCGCCTCGCCGGCGGTACGGACCGCCTGGCAGCGCGCACGCTCGGCCTCGCGCACCTGCCAGTGCGGCACGGTGAGCTCGCGCACCAGCTCGTCGCCGAACGTGGTGAGCACCGCGCGCGCCGGCTCGCCCGTCCCGGTGGCCGGCGCCTCCTGCTGGATCACGACCCAGCCGCCCGGCTTCACCAGCCGTCGCAGGGCGCGCACGGTCTCGCGCAGGTCGCCGAGCCGCTCGCCCATCGCCATCCAGAGCACGCCGTCGAAGCGGCCCTCGGCCGACAGCATGCGGCGCAGGTCGTCGAGCCGGTAGCGGCAGCGGTCGGCGACGCCGGCCGCGTCGGCCCGCCGCCTCGCCTCCTCGATAAACGGGCTCAGGGCGTCCACGCCCAGCACCTGCACGCCGCACTCGCGCGCCAGCGCGCGGCCGGGAGCGCCGAAGCCGCAGCCCAGTTCGAGGAACATGCGGCCCTGGAGGTCGGCGGCCCAGCCGCGCATGGCCGAGACCAGCGTGTCGGGCTCGCTGCCGAGCGCGTCGAGGCCCGCGAACAGCCGGGCGGCATCGGGCAGCAGGTCGGGCGGGCAGTCGAGCGAGGCGGCGACCTCGCGGGCGAGCCCCGTGTCCATGGACTCGCTCACCGGGCCGCTCCGCGGGGCGTCCACGCCACCGCCGCCGGGGACGCCGGCACGCGGGATCCCAGCCGCCGGATCGCCTCGGCGAGTGCGCCGGGCGCATCGAGCAGCACGAAGTGCCCGCTGCCGGCCACGCGCATCACGCTCAGGTCGCGGATGCCGTCGAGGCCGAGCGCCTCCGCGCACGCCGGCCACGCCTCGCCGTCGCGCCACGTGTGGGGCGCCACCACGGCCAGCACCGGGCAGGTGAGCCCGGCCGCCGCCTCGGACACGTCGGCGTCGAGCACCACCTCGATCCAGGCGCGCACCATGGCCGGATCGAGCTCAAGCACCTCGTGCGCCAGGCGCTCGCCCTGGGCCGAGTCGCGGCCGAACGAGCGGTACACGGCCGCCACGGTGCCGCGGAAGTCGCGATCGAGCGCGGCACGCAGCTGGGCGCGCTCGGCGGGCGCCAGCGAGGGCTGCAGCGAGGTCTCGACCAGCACCAGCGCGCGCACGCGGTCGGGCGCGCGCAACGCCGCCAGCGTGGCGACGAGCCCGCCGACCGAGTGCCCCACCAGCACGACCGGCCCCGGCTCGGCGGCGATGACGCGGCCGAGGGCATCGGCCGCGCCCTCGAGCGTGAGTGCCGCCGGCATCGAGGCGAGCCCGTGGCCCGGCAGGTCGGCGGCGACGACGCGGTGGTCGCGCCCGAGGTCGCGGGTGAGCGGCAGCCAGTGGGTGGAGCGGCTGCCGAGCCCGTGCACGAGCACGACGCTGGGGCCCCGACCGATGGCGCCGGGAAGCGCGTCGGGCGGAGGCGGCGTCAGCTGCCCGCTCGCGAGGACGGCGGCGAGCGGCAGCACCAGGATCAGGGCGAGGAGTCGTCGGGACATGGCGGCGGGCCCGCGCCATGGCGCGCCCTCCCCGACGGTATCGGCCGGTCCGCCCCCGGACTTGCGGCCTCCGGCGCGCGGGGCCGGGGCCGCGGCGACGTCGGGGCCGCCCCGCGCGCGGCCCCCGACCCGCCGGTGGTGGCCCCCCGCGGGTCAGGCTGGTCCTTCATCGCCAGGTAGCCGGCGCCGTTCAGCCGGCGCGGCACGTAGAGCGTGGTGTCGTCGAATCCGAGCGACTGCATCACCACCCCCGGCGTGCGCTCATCGCGCCAGCCGCGCTCGGTCACCAGCATCTGCGCCGCGCCGCGCACCGCCTTGGCGTCCTTGTTGGCGTCGAGCGCCAGCAGCGAGCGCAGATAGGTCTTGACCGAGACGGGCGGCGTCTGCGCCATGCTGGTGAACAGCAGCGCGCTCTCGGCGGAGTCGCGGCCCATGTTGGAGAACGCCATCTTGAGGAACGTGTCGTAGTTGCCGTCCATGAAGCGGACCATCTGCTCGCGCTGCTGGTCGGGCACCGGGATGGGCGACTTGATCTGGGTGTCGATCAGCAGCAGACCGCGCGCCCGCGCGGGCTTGGCGGCCAGCGCGCGCATGGCGATGATGCCGCCCACGCTGTGCGCCACGATGATGGTGCTCTCGGGCTTCTCGCGCGCCAGCACGGCGTCGAGCGCCTGCGCGCAGGCCTCGAACGAGAACGGGTCCGGCAGCGGCGAGTCGCCCTGCCCGGGCAGGTCCACCATCACGACGCGGTTCGTGCCCACCAGCTTGCGCGCCGTCGGCATCCACTGGGCGCGGGCGATGCCGAGCCCCGGCACGAACACCACCGTGGGGCCGCGGCCGAGTTCGGTGGTCTTGAGCGCCGGAGCCTGGGCGAGACTGGGCGGCGCCAGCAGCAGCGCCGCCACGGCGGCGGCGAGGAAGCGGGGCAGGAATCGCGTCATGCGCATCATCAAGGCAGTGGCTCCTTCGCGAGGTGGGACGACGGGGGGCGGTATCGCGGTCACCGGGACCATCGGCCAGATCGCGTTCCGGCGCGAGTGCACATCCGTGCCCGCACCCACCGGCGCCGTCCGGAACGGGTGGGTGAAGCACGCGCGCGTCCTCACGAGTGCGAGACGATCTCGTACTTGATGCCGTCGGGATCCTTGAAGAAGCACGCATAGTAGCCGGGCGGCGAGTACTCGGGGAAGGCCCGCGGCGGGATCACCACGTTCGCCCCGATCCCGAGCAGCTGCGCGTGCAGCCGGTCCACGTCGGCCGGCGAGTCCACGCGGAACGCCAGGTGGTGCAGGGCGCCCGGACGGCGGCGGTGCACCGCCTCGTCCGCGAACTCCCGCCGCGGCGACGTGAGCGCGATGCCCAGCCGCGGATGCTCGTAGGACACGACGTGCTTGTCGTGCCCTTCGAGTACCGCGGCCGAGCGATGCGCCAGATCGTAACCGAGCAGCGGCAGCAGCTGGTCGTAGAAGGCCACGGCCACATCCATGCGCCGCACCGTGATCTCGATGTGGCTGATGACCGGTTCCACGACGCCGCTCGCCCGGTCGCGACCGGCCGGTGTCACTTCCCGGCCCACTCCACCTTCCCCGTGTCGAGGTCGTACACGCCGGACACCACGCGGACGCTCTTGGCCAGCTCGCCCAACTGCGCCTCGGCGCGGATCCGGGCGGCGACCTGGCTGGCGTGCTCGGTGACGGTCAGGTGGAGTGCGTCGCCGGACTTGTCGCGGGTGGCCTCGACCGCCGGCTGGATGTCGCGCACCAGCGAGCCGACATTCCCCGGAGCGGTGGCGCTGCCGAGGGCGGCCTTCACCGCGCCGCAGCGCTCGTGTCCGAGCACCACCACCAGCCGGGCGCCGAGATGCTCGACCGCGTACTCGATGCTGCCCAGCGCATGCTCGTTGACCAGGTTGCCCGCGGTGCGGACCACGAACAGGTCGCCGACGTTCTGATCGAAGATCAGCTCGGGCGAGGTCCGCGAATCGGCGCAACCGACGATGATGGCGAAGGGATGCTGCGACTGCGCGGTCTCGGCGCGCCGTGCGGCCACCGGCTTGCCCTTGGTGACCTTGCTCGAGGTGAAGCGACCGTTGCCGGCTTCGAGCCGCGCGAGCGCGTCATCGGGGCCGACGGACTTGCCGGCCTCGGAGGCGTGGAGGGCGGAGCCGGAGACGAACAGACAGGCGGCGGCGAAGGTGATCCAGAGACGACGATGGCGCATGGAGCGGATCCTCTTGAACGGACGACCGGCTCGTGGGCCAGCCGTCCCGGTGGTGAATCGCGCGGCCTGACTCGCGTCCGAGGGAACCAGACGCCCGAGCCGACCATACCCGATTCCACCGGTTCCCCGCCCATGCGCCCGGGACAAGGCGTTCGGGCGATCGCCGCGGGTCAGAGGCGAAGCAGGCCCCGTAACCCGCGCGCGGCGTCATCGGACTGCGCGCCGCTGTGATCCACGAACACCGTGTCGAGGCGCCGGCCGCAGAAGTGCGCGGTGATCCGGCCGGCCGGTCAGTCGGCCGCGGAGGGTTCGCTGTCGTCGAGGGGCCGCTCCTCGTTCTGCAGGAACGGGCGCGCCTCACGACGCACGTGGAGCTGGAACAGATCCGGTCGCGCGTAGTGACCCGCCACGTCCAGCTGCCAGCGCGGCCCGACCAGCTGATGGCGCTCGACGTCGGCGTAGAGGATCCCCTCCTCCTCCTTGAGGGGGCCCGCCACCACCTTGCCGTCGGGATCCACGATCAGGCTGAGGCCTGGGTTGATCCAGCCCTCGATGGCGCCGAGGTGCGTGCGCTTGAACTCGAACGCATCCGGGATGTGGTCCTTGTGGAACGCCTGGCAGGCGGCCAGCACGAAACACCGGCTCTCCTTGCCCACGTGGCGCATGGTGGAGATCCAGGGTTCGCCGCGGTCCCACGTGGGCGCGACATGGATCTGCTGCCCGGCCGCCGACAGCGCGTAGCGCGCCAGCGGCATGTAGTTCTCCCAGCAGAGCAGTCCGCTCAGCCGGCCGAAGGGCAGGCGGAACACCTCGAGGTCGGCTTGCGCGCCCTGGGCCCACACGAGCCGCTCACCCGCCGTGGGGATGAACTTCCGATGCCTGCCGAGGATGGTGCCGTCCGGCCCCAGGTAGAGCAGCGTGTTGTAGAGCGTCGTGTCACTGGCCTCGGCGTTGCGCTCGTTGACCCCGATGGCCACCGTGACCTTGCAGTCCCCCGCCGCCTCGGCCAGCCGCCGCACCGCCGGATCCGGGATGGACACCGCGCTCTCGACCAGTTGCGTGTACAGCGTCCGCAGCGCCTGCGTCTGGCCCGCGGCGATGTACCACACCCACAGCGGATAGCCCGAGACGAACGCCTCGGGGAACGCCACCAGCGTGGCGCCGGCGCCGGCCGCCTGCTCGATCAGCCGGCACGCCTTGTCGATGGTGGCGTCCCGGTCGAGGAACACCGAGGACGCCTGCACGGCGGCGATCTTGAATCGGTCGGGTTCCAAGTGGATGCGCTCCGGGTTGGGGACGTTCGACGCTCGCTCGATCCTCGGAGACCGGCGGGGCCCAGGTCCGCCGCAGTGTAGGGCCATCGGCGGGGGGCCGCTCGGGCCCCCACCGCGCACCCGCTGCGGTCAGACCTCCGGGCGGGCGCTCCGGGTGGCGCCCGTCGAGGCGGCCACCACGCACAGCACGGCGATCCACTGCGTCCAGTGCAGCGACTCGCGCAGCAGGACGAGGCCGATCAGCGCCGCCACCGCCGGCTCGAGCCCCATCAGCACGCCGAACACCCGCGGCGGCATGCGGCGCAGCGCCTCGAGTTCGAGCGAGTACGGGATCATCGAGGATAGCAGCGCCACGCCGAGGCCCATGACCAGCACGCGCGGCTCGATCAGCGCCGCGCCGCTCTCGGCCACGCCGAAGGGCACGGCCACCAGTGCCGCGACGGCCATGCCCAGCGCCAGCCCGCTGCCCTGCGTGGTGTGTCGGCCGAGCGCCGCGCTGAGGAGGATGTAGAGCCCCCAGAAGACGCCGGCGGCGAGCGCGAACAGGAAGCCGGCCAGATGGACGTCGCCGCCGCCCTCCATCAGCAGCACCACACCGGCGGCCGCGAGCAGCGCCCAGAGCACGTCGAGCCATCGCCTCGATCCGGCGAGGGCCACCGCCAGCGGCCCCAGGAACTCGATGGTCACCGCGATCCCCAGCGGGATCCGCGCGAGCGCCAGGTAGAAGCACAGGTTCATGAGGCCGAGCGTCACGCCGTAGGCGAGCACGACCTTCCACGTGCCCCGGTCGAGGCGCAGCGAGGGCCGCCACAGCAGCAGCATCACCGCCGCCGCGAAGAACAGCCGCAGCGCCACCGTCCCGAGACTGCCGACCTCGCCGAACAGGTGCTTGGCCAGTGCCGCGCCCACCTGCACGCTGACGATGCCGAGCAGCACCAGCGTCGTGGGCGGGATGGCGCCCAGGGAGCGTGGGGCGCTGGAGGTCATCGAGGCCGCCCGCTAGCGAGCGCGCACGTACCGGCACACCTGCGCGCCGGTGCTGGCCGCGGCGGTGGATGCCAGCGTGAACGGCAGGGCGGCGCCGTTGGCCTCGAAGATCGTCTTGCCGCCGCCCAGGATGATCGGCTCGATCGTGAGCAGCAGCTCATCGACGAGGTCGGCGGCGAACAGCGCACGCACCATGGTGGCGCTGCCGTACACATAGATGTAGCCGCCCGGCTGCGCGCGCAGCTCGGTCACTCGTCTCACCAGGTCATCGCGGCGGATGATCGTCGTCGGGTTCCATGTGAGGTCCGCCTCGGTGAGCGTGTCGGACACCACGTACTTCTGCACGCGGTTGATCCACTCCGTGAACGGGTCCCCCGAGCGCTTGGGCCATGCCGCGGCCGAGACCTGGTACGTGCGCCGTCCCTGCAAGAGCGCGTCGCTGGTCCTGGCCAGCTCGGTGAATGTGCCGCCCATGACCTCGGGGTCGAAGTACTTCATGGACCAGCCGCCGTGCTGGAAACCGCCGTCGGTGTCCTCGGTGGCGCCGCCCGGCGCCTGCACGACGCCGTCGAGACTGATGAACTCGGTGATGAGGGTCTTCATGCATGCTCCTGAAGTTCGGAGTGGTCGCTGGTCGCCCGCGCGACACAGGGTCGCACCTGCGGCCCGGAGGCTCGGCCGGAGTCTATCGCCTGCGCCGGACCTCGGGCGCGTACTGGAACACCGAGTCCCATGAGAGCGAGACGCCGCGCTTGGGATCCGCGGCGAATCGAAGATAGGCGTCGAGCCCCGGCACGTAGTGCACGCCGCGCTCGATGCGGTACGCGTCGTAGGTCACCCCCGCGCGCTCGACCTGAACCGCCTTGCCCTGCCTGCGTACGCGCACCTTGCCGACCGAGGGCACTTCATACACGCCCGAGGGCTCCGCGACTTCCTGGGACGCAGGCGGCACCAAGGCCTCGGGTTCACGCCCCTCGGCGATCGCAATGAGTGCGCGGCTGAGCGCGCTCTGCAGCCACGCCGGCGGCGCGTCGTTGGCGACCCACGACAGCGAAAGTCCGCTGGCGTCATCCGCATACGCGATGCTGTGGAAGCCGTTGTGCGAGCCCGTGTAGTAGCGCTTGGAGCCCGCGGCGTCGACGTACCAACTCCCCAGCGAGATGCCCGTCACGCGGCCGTCGTCGAGTCGCGCACGCGAGACCGCCGCGCGATGGCAATCGGGGCCCATTACCTGTCGGAACCCCGCGGCCCATCTCTGCAGTGAGCGCGCCGAGGCATAGATGTTGGCGGCGCCTTGGAACCCCTCGAGATCGTAGGCGTCGTGGTCCGCCAGGCTGTCGGCGGTTCGCCGATAGCCGCGCGTGCGCGCACCCGGCCAGTCGGCGAAACGCGCGGGGCGGACGAACGCCTCGATGGCGAGCGGCCCGAGGAATCGCTTGGCGATGAACCCCGCGTAGCTCGAGGCCGACGCGCGTTCGATCACCATGGCCGCCACGTCGTAGGCGGCGTTGTCGTATGCGAACGCGGTTCCCGGCCCGAATCGAGGCGCGATGCCCGCGGCCGCGACGAGCGCGAGGTGCCCGGCATTGGTGCGCGGCTGCCCCGGTGGAACGCGCTCGTCGAACCACGCGTAGTCCGGCAGGCCGGCCGAGTGGCTCAGCAAGTGGCGCACGCGCGTCTCGGGGTGCGGGAACTCGGGCAGCACGGCACGGACCGGCGCCTCGAGGTCGACCTTGCCCTCGGCGGCGAGCAGCAGCACGCCGGCCGCCGTGAACGTCTTGGCGATCGATGCGGCATCCGTGGGTGTGTCCGGCGTGAAGGGCACCTGGCGCTCGCGGTCGGCGTGCCCGAAGCCCGCTTCGTAAACGACCCGCTCGCCGTGCGCGAGCACCACGGCCCCCTGGAACAACTCGCGCTGGACGAGATCGCGCATCAGCGAGTCGGCGCGGGCCGCCACGCTGCCCGGCAGCGGCCGCTCGGCCGCGGTCGTGGTGACCGCGACCGCGAGCAGGCCGATGGCGGCGATCGTGCCGCCGATTCTAGCGCGGGTCATGAATCGGTCCCTCCCGGCAGTCCTCGCGGCCGAGCACGGAGGCGAGGACCGCATCGATGAACGGGCGCTTGGCGTCCGTGTATTCGATCTTGTTGCATCGTGACGCCAATTCACGCTTGAGCTCGGCGTAGGCGGCGGCCGATTCGGGATGGGCGCGAAGGTGATCGCGGAAGGCCAGATGACGGGTCCAGAGACGCCCCCCCTCGACCACCGCGTGCAGATGATACGCGCGCGGCCCGCGCCACGGCTTCCGGAAGTAGCGCCGCTCCGGGATCTGACGCTCGTAGGCCGGCACGTACTCGTAGCCCTCGGCCTCGAGGGCGGCGATGCGGCGGGTGGCCTCGGCCAGGTCCGGGACGCCCAGCATGAGGTCGATCACGGGCTTGGCCACAAGGCCCGGTACGGCCGTGCTTCCGATGTGCTCGATGACCGCCCCTGCTCCGGCGAGCGCCGCCTCGAGCGCGGCCCGCTCACGCGCGAACCGGAGCGGCCACTGCGGATCGTAGGGCGCCAGAACCACTCGCTCCATCATGCGCCAGGGACCCGCGGGTGCATACACGACTTCCTGCGACCGCCCCGGCTCATCTCGCCACGACCAGCTTGGCCATGACGCCGAAGTGGTCCGAGGCCCAGACGCTGTCCGGGCCGGCCGACCGGAACAGGATCTCGCTCGCGACCGGCTTCAGACGGCGCACCGCCCGGCGCTCCACGAAGATGTGGTCGATCGCGCCGATGTCCCCACCGAAGACGGGGTTGTAGGTGGCGGCCTCGGCGCGGCTCGCGCCCGGGTGGACGGCGTGGAACGCGCCGAGGTGGCTCGCGGTCATCAGGTCCATCTCGGGGCTGCCCAGCTCGGCGTTGAAGTCGCCGGCGATCACCAGCGGCCCCCTGCCTCTCGTGGAATCCACGTAGGCGAGCAGATGGCGGATCTGCGTGGCGCGGATCGCCCCGCTTTCGGCCGTGTGATGCAGGTGCGTGGAATAGGCGTCAATCGAGCGCCCGCGCCAGTCGAAGCGCACATGGGCCACCGCGCGGTAGTCGTCGGCGGGCTCGAGGTTGCGTGCGCCCCGCGCGCGCACGCGATGCGGCGTCAGGATCGCGTTGCCATAGCGCTTGGCCCGCTCCGGACCGTCCACCGAGGCGAACTGCACGTGGCAGCCGAGGCTGTCGCCGAGGGTCTCGGCCTGATTGCGCAGCGTGGGGTGCTGCAGCACCTCCTGCAGGCAGATCACGTCGGGGCGGACGCGGCGCATCTCGGCCAGGATCACACTGAGCCGCCTCGGCCAGTCGCGCTGGTCGTGCCACAGGTTGAGCGTGACCACCGTGAGCGTGTCCGCCGCATGGGCCGCACGCACGCCGACGAGCGCGCTCAGCGCGATCACGAGGATCAGGACTCGCATGGTCTCCCCCCGACGGTCACGCGGCTGCCGCCCTAGCGAGGGCGGGCCGCCTGCTTGAGCAGTGCAGCGAAGGCCGTCTCGTCGATGCCGGCCCGGCTGCGCACCTTGATGTGCCGCACGTACTGGCCCTTGCCTTCGAGCAGGCCCTTGGGGTCCTTGAGCGTGGCGCCGTGGAAGAAGCCGAACTGCACGAACTCCTTGTCGGAGTAGACGTACGCGACCGGCCCCGATTCGCCCACCCAGCAGCCATTGCCCCACTTGACCGCCTCGGTGAGGCCGGGTTGCACGCGCTTCACGAACCGGCGGAGCGCGCGGATGATGACCTGGTTCCTGGGCGGCTGGCCCGCGACGTAGTCATCGAAGCTGGCGTAGGCCTTCATCTTGGCGGGCGGCATGGCGGGACCCTCCGGTAGGACGTGTCGATGTACGGCGTCCTCACTCCCCTTCGGCGGGCAGGGCCTCGATGGAGCGAAGCACGGCCGTGGCGATCTCCTTGCGCTTGCGCAGATCGTCGCCTCGATTCGGCGTGTCGATGTTGAGTGCGAAGAACACTGGCCCCGTGGGCCACTCCACCCAGCCCACCCACCAGCCGATCCTGCCCTCCCAGCCGGTCTTCGCGCGAAGGATCCAGTCGGCGTCCGCCTGGTTGATCATGAGGTCCTTGACCAGCCGCTGGTGCTCGATCGGGAACGGGAGTTCGTTTCGGAAGAGCTTTCGCAGGAACGCCACCTGCTCGCGCGCCGAGATCCTGAGGTTGCCATCCACCCAGTAGTCGCCGGTGCGGGTGGTCGGGTCGGCGTTGCCGTAGCCGATGGAGGCCAGATACTGCTTGGCCCGGGGCTCGCCGATCCTCTTGGCGAGTATCCGGTAGACCCACAGCGCCGACGTTCGCATGGCCGACCGCAGGTCCTGGTCCTGATTGTGGCCCGCCCAGTCGCGGACCACGCCGTCCCACGGGAAGACCTCGAACTCATCGCGCACCGCGCCCGCATGCAGCGCGAACAGCGTGTGCGGCACCTTGTAGGTGGAGGCGGGTGAGTACCGGGTGGTCGAGCGAGCCGCGTTGTGAACGAGCAGAGCCCGACTCGGCTTTCGCTCGTCCAGCACGACGATCGTCCCCGCAACGCCCGCTTCATCGAAGTACCGCTTCCAGTCCGGGCGCTCGGTGGGCGCATCGCCCGCGGCGAATGAGAGCGAAGGCGCCATGAGCAGCAGGCAAGCCAGCGCGATTCGGCGGAGACGCATGCGTGGGATCCTCGGAGGGTTCGGCGTTCGGGTTCGGTGGCGCGCCTCGGCGATGCGGGCGGCGGGGAGTCGCGCAGGCTCAGGCTGGAACGTAGCTCAACCGGAGCACATCTTCGCCGATCCGATCGTGCGTCACGAACCGAAGCGGCGGCCGGGGGCCGGCGAAGTACGGCCTGCCACCGCCCAGCACCACGGGGTGCAAGTAGATGCGGTACTCGTCGATCAGGCCGAGTGCGGTGAGACTCTTCGCCAACGCCGGCCCCGCCACTTCGATCTCGCCGTCCCGCTCCGCCTTGAGCGCGCGCATCGCGCCCTCGAGATCGGCGCCGACCAGCATGGCATTGGGGCCGACCGACTTCAACGAGCGCGAGACGACCCACTTCGGCTGGCGCCTCCAGGCGGCTGCGAAGGCACGCTCGTCGTCGTTCCACTCCGGGTGCTCGTCGTCCCAGTAGCGCATGATCTCGTACATCTGGCGGCCGTACACG
>CAZMQP010000042.1:0-12810 GCA_964568385.1 uncultured bacterium | reverse complement strand
ACCACCAGCTTGCGCTCGATGACGCCCGATGCGGCGCCGCGCAGGCGGTACAGGTACACGCCGGCACGCACCAGCGCGCCATGCCGGTCGCGCTGGTCCCACTCCACGCGGTGGCCGCCCGCCGGCCGCCAGCCGCTCGCGAGCGTCCGCACCCGGCGGCCCGCCGCGTCGTACACGTCGAGCGACACCGACTCGCCTCGCGGCAGGTCGAATACGATGGCGGTCGAGCGCGTGAACGGGTTGGGCTGGTTCTGGTGCAGCGCGAACCGCACCGGTGAGCCCGCACCCTCCGGCCCCCGTCGCGAGAACGCCCCGTAGGCCGAGCCCTCGAACGACGCCACGGCCGACAGGAACCAGCTCCGCGTGAGCCCGGCCGCCGCCGCCGGCACTGTGAACGCGGCGCTCACGGCCTGGCCATTGGCGATCGCGGCGCTCTCGCCGTCCTCGGCCGAGAGCAGCGCCGCCACGTCGGCGCCCGCCGCACCAGTCGCGGATGTCATCGCGAGCGACGCGGGCGATGCGGCGCTCACCTGCGTCAGCGCCCCCAGCCGCTCGATGCGCACGTCCTCCAGCGCCAGCAGCCGCACGCGGGACACGCCCGCGGCGACCGCCACCGGCTCGGCCACCCTCCTCGGCACCACCCGTCGCAGTGTGCTCCAGCCCTCGCCCTGCGCCACCTGCACCAGCACGCCGTTCCGGTGGCCCCTCGCCGCCTCGCCCGCGCGCGCCGCCTCGAGCAGCAGCGTGGTGTCGGTGCCGAGGTCGATCGTGGCGCTCTCGCCGGTCTCGAGCGTGAACGCGGCCTCGGCCGAAGCGGCGAGCGAGTCACCCAGCGCCACGCCTTCCACCAGTCCCACCACGCCCGTGACGATGCCCGCCTCGGACACCAGCGCCTCGTGCCCCTCGGCATGGTCCACCGCGAGCAGGCGCAGCTCGTCCACCTGCATCGACACACCGGGATTGGACGACACCCACACGGCCGCCTCACCGCCACCTTCGCTCGGGTCGAAGCCGAGTCGCGAGAGGTCGCGCGTCACGCCCTGACGCAGCGGCCGCGGGAACAGCGTGTTCGCGTTGGGCAGCGACAGCGGCGTACCGCCGCCGGGGAGCATGGAGAGCGCCCCGTTCGCACGTCCTGCGCTCGAGCCGCCGCCGCCACCGCCGCCACCGCCGCCCTCGAAGCACTCGGTGGGCGGGTCGGCCGGCACCTCCACCGTGCTCTGCGTGCTCATCACCGACCAGTTGCCGTTGTCGTCCCTGGTCCTGAGCCGGAAGTAGTAGGTGCCGTCGGCCAGCGTCAGCTGCTTGGTGTGCGTGCCGCCCTCGGTGCCGGGCGCGAAGCCGAGGCTCACTTCGGTGGCGTTGGACCACGCCGTGTCGTTGGAGATGCTCGACGTGCTGTAGCGCAGCGAGAACGCCGTACCCGGGCCCGAGCCCGTGACCGCCGAGTCCTCGGGCGGCGACACCCACTCGAAGTTGACCGTGTTGGTCTCGAAGTCGTGGCAGGCGTTGAGCGCGGTGACCTTGCCGGGGTTGGTGGCATCGCAGTCGTCGAGGCCGGCGCTCGTGTGCATCCGCATCCAGCGCCCCACCGAGGGGACGCGGTTCTTGCCCTGCGGCACACCCGCCGAGTCCACCACGAAGAGCAGATACTCGCCGGGCGGGGCGTGGTTCATGTCGGGCGGGGCCGTGACGTACAGGCGCGGGTTGGCACCGGTCACGCGCGTGAACGCGAGCGGCACGTAGCGCTGGTCCTGGTTGAACCCGTGCGTCGCCGCCCCCGGCTTGACCAGCGCCACCGACGAGATGGTGGCGGCCTGCGGCGTGCACACTGTGAACCGCTGCGAGGGGCCGATCGTGTCGGCCACTCCCGGGCTCGTGAGCGACGGCCGAGTGGCGAGGCTGTTGCCATCGAAAAGGTATGGAGGCTCGAACACGCTGATACGGAAGCGCGAGTCGTTGCTCAGATCCTGGTTGTTCTTCTCGCCCCCGGTCGACAGCACCCGCCCGTCTGGCAGCAGGATCGCCGTCGAATGGTAGTTGCGTGGGTGGGGGTCCGGGTTGAGGTCGAAACTCGACCAAGCGCCGGTCGCCGCACTCCAGATCCTCGGCGACTTGTATGCACTCGTGAGAACCGTGCCTGACAGGCCGCCGGTCGCCACCACGTCGCCCGTGGGAAGCAGCGTCAGGTTGTTGTTTGCGCGAACTCCCAATTGGCCGTGCGTTCCTGGGTCGATCTCATGCCACCCAGACGTCGCACTCCCTTCGAACGAGACCGAGTCCGACTTGTTGCCACCGGCCACCCCGTCCCCGTCGCTGTGGATGCCGCCCCGCAGGATGAAGCCCGGCTTGAACATCGCCGCCGAGGAGCCCGAGTAGGTGGAGTTGTGCGTCGCCGCGTCCCACAGGTTCGTGGCCGGATCGAACAGGTACTTGTACTGGTCGTCATGATCGCGCGGGCCACCGTGGAACACCCTGCCGTTCGGCAGCACGAACATCAGCGGATAGAGCTCCATCTTGGGTGGGTCGTTGTTCGTGACGTGCGCCGTCACCCAGCTCCCCTCGCTCCCCGGGCTCGGGTCGTACACCTCGGGGAACCGCGCCACGCGCGGCTGCGCATCCACCATCGCCGCGTGCCCCGCTCTCGCCTTGGGACGACGATGGCCGGCGAACTCCGGCGTGCGCATGCCGGGCGTGTTCCAGCGCGTCACCGAGCCGGTGATCGCGTCCCGCAATTCGTACGCCACGAGCTCGTCGGTCACCCCGCTCGGACTGCCCGTGAGCGTCGTGTCGCCCCCGAAGAGCAGCAGCCGGTCCCCCCATTGGTCGTACACGCCCGACATCCGCGTCCGGCCCGAGGGTGCGGTGCCCTGCGTTCCCGATAGCGCCATCGCGTCCCAGGTGTACGTCGTGTCGGTCGGAATCCTGTCCTCCCGCCAGAGTCCCCACAGGTCGCTGAGGAGCGAGGAGGTTCCCTGCCCGCCGAAGAAGGTCATCCGCCTCGCCGGGTTGTTCGAGTAGATCGCCCGCTGGCACGCGCCCTCGCACGACTCGTAGATCGCCACATGTCCCTCACGCGCCGCAGGCGCGCCCTCGGGCGTGCCGATCGTGGGGCGGTAGAATACCGCGGCATTGATGTCGTACGCCCAGAGTTCGTTGTTCGCCAGCCCGCCGCCCTCCTCGCGACCGCCGAAGATCAGCAGCCGGGGCCGGTTCGAGCCCGGGGGGCCGGGGTCGACGACGGCCGCATGGCCGTAGCGGGCGCTCGGCCAGTTCGAGGGCAGCGGATTCGGCGTCAGATCCGTCCACTCCCAGTTGCCGCTGCCGCCGGGCCGGCGTCCGTACCAGAGGTCGCGCAGCGCCGCCCCGGTGGCCGAGTCACGGCCACCGAAGACGTAGCCTCCGATCTCCGTGCCGTTGCGCCTGGGCGTGAACGCGTGGCGGCTTCGCGCCACAGGACGTCCGTGGTTCGCGACATCCAGAAGTGTCAGCTGCTGCCAGCTCCAACTGGAGTCCGTACTCGAGTTGCGCTGCACGTACCAGACATCGCCCAACCGCGTGCTTGGCCCCTCGCCGCCGAACACGATGCCGCGGTCGGCGTCCCCGACGAACCCATGGTCCTTGCGCGCTGGCGGCCGAGTCCCAGCGTTCGAGTTGCTCATCCAGTACGACCGGTTGGTCACCGCGAGATGATGCAGCGAGTCGTTGAGCGCCCCGACGCTGTCCTCGCCGCCCATCGAGAGCATGTACGTGTTCATGTTGCCGGAGTTGGCGAGCACCCTTCCGCTCGGTAGCACCGTCAATGTCGCGTACCACCTCTCCTGTGCCATCGACGCGATGCTCGTCCACGGGTTCGTCACGGTGCTGCTCGGGTAGCGCGGGTCGAACCTGAAGCCACGCTCGAGGCCGAGCGGCGACCACGCCTCGCCGCCCGCGAGCAGCATGCGACCGTCGGGCAGCACCACGTGGCCGGCACAGAAGAGATCGAGCTGCGTCACGTCCCCGGCCGGATGCGGCACGGGGATGAGATTCGAAGAGGAGGGCAGCACCGCGGTCTGCCCGGGCTTGAATGCGAACATCTTCATGACCTGGCCCACACCCGAACCGCCGAACAGGAACACCTTCGTCGTGTCGTCCACCGGGTCGCGCATCACGGCGACGTGCGTGCCCACCACTCCCTGGTAGCCCGCGTCCTGCCAGAACCCGTACGTCGAGTATGGAGTGGTCTGCGACCGCACGGGCCCGTCATCCGCGATCACCGCCACAAGCGCCAGCACCACTGCCCGTGCCGCCCGCGCTACGCCCCCCCCCCAATCTGCCCGGCATGTCGGAACGCATCGTGCGCGCGTCTGCCTCGTCTCTCATCCGGCTGTCCATGACGACCCCCTCGTCATCCGCGCCGCGATCGGGACAGGTCGCCCCGATATGCTGCGCTGTCCATTGCTCGGCCCCGCGCCGCTGGCGCGACGGCCCCCCGAGCCGTTCGAGCGGCGGCTCCCAGGCGAGCAGCCCGGCTCGGATGTCCGACTCGCGCGCCCATATCCAATGCGGGGCCGACTCGGCTGCTTCGAGTGTGGTTGCGAGAGAGTTCAGAATCAAGGGATTTGCAAAGCCGTTCGTGGCCCGGGCACCCACGCCCGGCGGGCTCCGCTCCGCGCCCGTGGCGGCTGGATTGAGCGCGATGGCCGCGGGCGCTACCGTGCCGGGGTCGACTCCCCCGCGTCCTCACGGGTGTCCGCCCTCGCCACGGCGAGGCGAGCGGCCCCGTCCCCTGGACGCCCCATGCACTGGAGGACCCGTGATCCGATCCCGCCTGCTTCTCGCTGCCCTGCTCGCGCTGGCCTGTGCCCTTCCGGCCGCCGCGCCGCGACCCGCCCATGCCAAGGCCGCGAAGGCCGCGACCGCGGTCGCGCTGCCCGACGACAACGCCCCATTCTGGACCGGCACCCCCAGCGCCGCGCAATTCAAGGCACGGCAGATGAAGCGCGTCGAACTGGCCAAGGTCCAGCTCGCCAAGCTGCTCTCGGCCAAGGGCAAGCGCACGCTCGACAACACGCTGGTGCCGCTCGACGAGCTGTTCCGGCAGATCAACATGGCGAGTTCGCAGACCGGGCTCATCGAGAACGTGCACCCGGACTCGGCGCTGCGTGCGACGTCGGAGGAGATCTCGCAGGCGATCTCGGCGTTCGTCACCGAGGTGTCGCTCAACCGCAAGGTGTACGACGCCCTCTCGGCGCTGGACGTCTCGGGCGAGGACGCGGCGACACGCCACTACGTCAAGCGCCTGCTGCGCGACTTCCGCCTCGCCGGCGTCGACAAGGACGACGCGACGCGCGCGCGCATCAAGAAGCTCAGCGAGGAGCTGGTGCTGGTGAGCCAGGAGTTCGGCCGCAACATCCGTGAGGACAAGCGGTTCGTGAAGGCGCGTCCGGAGGAGCTCGACGGACTGCCCGCCGACTTCATCAAGAACCACCCGGCCGGCGACGACGGCATGGTCACGCTCACGCTCGAATACCCGGATTACATCCCGGTCATGACCTACGCCAAGTCCGACGACCTGCGGCGGCGCATGTACATGGAGTTCCAGAACCGCGCCTACCCCAAGAACCTCGACGTGCTCGACCAGCTGCGCATCAAGCGGCATGAGTATGCCCGGCTGCAGGGATTCGACCACTACGCCGACTACGTCACCGCCGACAAGATGGTGGGCAGCGCCGCCAACGCGCGCGCGTTCATCGAGCGCGTCACCGCCGCCTCGGGCGACCGCCAGAAGCGCGAGTACCTGCAGCTGGTGGCCGCGCGGCAGAAGGATGTGCCCACGGCCAAGGACGTGGACTTCTGGGGCCAGGGCTACTACTCGGAGCAGGTGCGCCGCAGCGAGTACGACTTCGACTCGCAGAGCATCCGCCCCTATCTGCCCTACGACCAGGTCAAGCAGGGCGTCATGGATCTGTCGGCGCGCATCTTCGGCGTCGAGTTCCGCCGCGTGCCGGATGCGCCCGTGTGGCACCCGTCCGTCGAGTGCTACGAGCTGATCGACGGCGGCAAGGTGGCGGGGCGCTTCTACCTCGACATGCACCCGCGCGACAACAAGTACAACCACGCGGCGCAGTTCGACATCCGCACCGGCATCCACGGCCGCCAGATCCCCGAGGCCGCGCTCGTCTGCAACATGCCGGGCGGCGTCGCCGGTGAGCCCGGGCTGTGCGAGTTCGACGACGTCGAGACGTTCTTCCACGAGTTCGGCCACCTGCTGCACACGATGTTCTCGAGCAGCCAGCGGTGGGTCGGCATCGGCGGCATCAGCACGGAGCACGACTTCGTCGAGGCGCCCTCGCAGATGCTGGAGGAGTGGCTCAAGGACTACTCGGTGATCGCCACGTTCGCGCGGCACCACCAGACGGGCGAGGTCATCCCGGAGGCGCTGGTGCGCCAGATGAACCGGGCGAGCGAGTTCGGCAAGGGGCTGCAGGTGCGCCGCCAGATGGTGTACGCCGCGCTCTCGCTGGCCGTGTACGACCGCGACCCGGCGGGCACCAACACGACCGAGATGATGAGCGACCTCGTGAAGAAGCTGCAGCCGTTCCCGTTCGTCGAGGGGACGCACTTCCAGTGCGCCTTCGGCCATCTCGATGGCTACTCGGCCGTGTACTACACGTACATGTGGTCGCTCACGATCGCCAAGGACCTGTTCGCCCAGTTCGACAAGAACACGCTCACCGCCCCGGGCGTGGCCATGCGCTACCGCCAGACGGTGCTGGCGCCGGGCGGCTCCAAGCCCGCCGCGGAACTCGTGCGCGACTTCCTCGGCCGCGACTTCAACGAGGTCGCCTGGAAGGAGTGGCTGGACCGCGACGAGTAGCGCTGAACGAACTCGCGACGCGAACGGCCGGTCCTGCTCGGGTGGGGCCGGCCGTTCGCAATTCGCTCTTGAGAGCCGGGCGGGCCGATGGCGTGTTCGTGCCGACTCGCGCGCAGTGACATGAGACACCTCGCGAGGACTTGACTTGACGCCTTCGCGGGCGCTGCGCGCACGGCTGCGCGAGTGCCTCGTGCGCATGGCGTGGAGCGCATGGGATCCGCGCAGGACGCGCCATCGTGCGCGCTCGCTCGCACGTTGCTGTGATGACGAGCGTTCGTGGCGTGAGCGCCACGTGCGGCGGCCGCGAGTGCGCGTGATACGAATCCGCACCTACCCGCCCCCGCATGAGGCGACGCCCATGCGCATGCATGCCGGTTCGCTGCGTCAGCTCGATGATCACGCGATCTTCTCGGGCACCATCGAAGCCTGCCGCTCCAATCGAGAGCAGACCGCCGAGTTCCTGCGATTCCTCGCCGAGTTCGACCGGCGCAAGCTGTTCCGTGCGGCCGGCTATCCCTCGGCCCACCAGTTCTGCGTCCGTCACATGCACATGTCGGAGGACCAGGCGTACAAGCACCTGCGCGCGGCGCGAGCGGGCCGGAGGTTCCCGGTCGTCTTCGAGATGATCGCCGATGGACGCAGCAACGTCAGCGCCATCAAGCTGCTCTCGAGGTATCTGACTGCTGCGAACGGAGAGGCCCTGCTGCGTGACGCCACCGGCAGGACCAACAAGCAGGTCCTCGAGCTGCTGGCCGAGCGCTTCCCGCAGCCGGACGTGCCGACGGTGATGTTCGCGATCGCGACGCCCGTGAGGGCACAGGGTGCGCCGGTTTCAGAAGTCAGCGAGATGACATGCAAACTGGCCGTACGGCCAGTTGAGGCCAACAACCCGTTGCAGGACAACGAGCGCATCGCAGAGATCCCGACGAGTGCGATCGAGATCGCATCCACCTCACCCGTCCCAGTGTTGGGGTACACCCGCGTCGCCCCGCTCTCCCCCGCCAGCTACGCGCTCCAGTGCACGCTGAGCGCCGCCGTGCACGCCAAGCTCCGCGAGGTGCAGGATCTGCTGGGGCCTCGCATCTCCCCCAGCGACATCTCGCAGGTGCTCGATCTGGCGCTCGATGCGCTGCTCGAGCGGCTCGAGCGTACGCGCAGGGCGGCGCTTCGGCGGCCCGAGGCGGCGGGCACGGGCACCGGCACGACGGCATCGCCCGTGGCAGCGCCCGGGTGCGAGGCGGTCCCACGTACAGGCCGGTACATTCCCCGCGCGGTCCGTCGCGCCGTCTGGGCGCGCGACGCCGGCCGCTGCCGGTTCGTGAGCGCGACCGGCCGGCGATGCGAGTCGCGAAGCGGGCTCGAGATCGACCACGTGAGGCCCGTGTCGCTCGGCGGCACGAACGAGGCCGGCAACCTGCGACTGCTCTGCCGGGCGCACAACCAGCTCGAGGCCGAGCGCCGCCTCGGGGCCGAGTTCATGGGCGCCAAGCGCGCCGCACACGCGGCCGCGGCGCCGTGACGCCGTGACGCCGTGACGCCCTGACGCCCTGACGCCGCCCGACTACACCGCCTTGCTGGCCTCGCCGGGCTTGACCGTGCCCGCGAGCAGGTCGGCGTGGTAGCTCGAGCGCACGAGCGGGCCCGAAGCCACGCTCTCGAAGCCCATGGCCTCGGCCATCTGCTGATAGCGCGCGAACTGGTCGGGATGCACGTACTCGTGCACGGGCAGGTGCATCTTGGACGGCCGCAGGTACTGCCCGATCGTCAGCAGGTGGCAATCATGCGCCCGCAGGTCCTCCATCGTGCGCCGCATCTCATCCTCGGTCTCGCCCAGGCCCACCATGAGCCCGCTCTTGGCCTTGATGCCGGTGCCGCTGGATGCCACGCGCTGCAGCAGCTCCAATGACCGGTCGTAGCGCGCGCTCGGGCGCACGTCGCCGTGCAGCCGCTCGATGGTCTCGAGGTTGTGGTTGATCACCTCGGGGCGGGCGTCGATCACACGCTGCAGATCCACGGCCGAGCCGCGGAAGTCGGGGATCAGCACCTCGATCACGGTGCCCGAGCGCTTGCGGATCTCCTCGATGACCATGGCGAAGATGGTGCTGCCACCGTCCTTGAGATCGTCGCGCGCGACCGACGTGATCACGGTGTGGCGCAGGTTCATGGCCGCCACGGCCTCGCCGACGCGGCGGGGCTCGTCCCAGTCCACATGGCCGTTGGGCCGCCCCGGGGCCACGGCGCAGAATCCGCAGCGGCGCGTGCACAGCTCGCCGAGGATCATGATGGTGGCGGTGCCGCGCGCCCAGCAGTGGCCCAGGTTGGGGCAGCGCGCCTCCTCGCACACGGTCACGAGCTTCTTCTCGCGCAGCAGCGCCTTGGTCTCGCCGTACTCGCCGTCGCCGGGCAGCTTGATCTTGAGCCACTCGGGCAGGCGCTTGAAGCTGGCGGGGTCGGCGATCGCGCCGATGCCGGCGCCCGAGGCGCAGCCCTTGGTGCGGGGCGCGAGCGGCACGCGCTGCGGCACGGCGGGACGCGGCGCGCCGTAGACGCCGATCTCGGGCGTCATGCCCGGCTCGCCGATGCTCACCAGCGGCTCACCGCCCTCGGGCGGCAGCAGGTCACTCATGGTTCAGTCCTTCGCCATCGTCGCGGCGCCGACCTGGCCGCTGCCCTTGAGGGCCAGCATGCGGTCGAGCGCCACGCGGGCGTCGCGCTTCACGTCGTCGGGGACGCGGACGGGATTGACGACATGCCCGTCCGCGAGGTTCTCGAGCGTCCACAGCAGGTGCGCGGGGTCGATGCGGTTCATGGTCGCGCACGGGCACACGTTCTTCTGCAGCAGCTGCACGTGCTGCTCGGGGTGCTCGAGCGCGAGCCGGTGCACCAGGTTCACCTCGGTGCCGATCGCCCAGCGGGTGCCGGCGGGCGCCTCGCGCACGCGCTCGATGATGAACTCGGTCGAGCCGGCCAGGTCGGCCGCCTGCACGACCTCGAAGGGGCACTCGGGGTGCACCAGCACGCGCACGCCGGGGTCGGCGGCGCGCACCTCGTCGATCTGCGCCTTGGTGAACTTGGTGTGCACCGAGCAGAACCCGCGCCACAGCACGATGCGGGCGTCCGGGCCGAGCGCGGCGGGGTTGGCCGCCACCGGGTCCGCGGCGCGCCAGTCCCACTCGGCCATCTGCCCGAGCGGCACGCCCATCGCGAACGCGGTGTTGCGCCCCAGGTGCTGGTCGGGGAAGAAGAACACCTTGGGCTTCCTCTCCCATGCCCACGCCAGCACGCTCGCGGCGTTGCTCGACGTGCACACCACGCCGCCGTGGCGTCCGACGAACGCCTTGATGGCGGCGGTCGAGTTCATGTACGTGATGGGCGTGAACACGTCGCCGTGCACGGCGGTGAGCCGCTCCCAGGCCTCCTCGACGTCGGCGATGTCGGCCATGTCGGCCATCGAGCAGCCGGCCTTGAGATCGGGGAGCACCACGGTCTGGTGCGGCTGGCGCAGTACGTCGGCGGACTCGGCCATGAAGTGGACGCCGCAGAAGACGATGAACTCGGCCTCCGCCTGCGCCGCCGCGAGCTGCGAGAGCTTGAACGAGTCGCCGCGGAAGTCGGCGTGACGGACGACGCTCTCGCGCTGGTAGTGGTGGCCCAGGATCACGGCGCGGCGGCCCAGCCGGGCGCGCGCGGCGGCGATGCGCCGGTCGATGACGGAGGCCTCGAGCGCCGCGTACTCCGAGAACGGGCGGGCGCCCGCGGGCAGCGGGGGCCGGAGCGTGACCACGCTCATTCGAGCCCGGCGCCCTTGAGCGGCTGCCGCCCCCGGAATCCCGAATCCAGCGCGTGCCAGTGCGTCACCTCGGTCTCACCGAGATGCCAGCACAGGAAGATCAGGCGGTCGCCCGCGAGCGAGTAGAAGTCCACCAGGCCCTTGTCGAGGTCCTTCACCATCACGCCCTTCTCGTGCAGCTCCTGCACGCCGCGGCCGATCACCTCGGCCAGATGGCGGCGCTTCTCGGCGAGCGCGGTCAGCTCGAGCGAGTCGGGGTTGGCGGGCGCGGCGCCCGCGGTGGCCACCGACAGGATGGCGACGCGCGAGGCCAGCTGCTCGAGCGCACGCTTCTGCATCACCAGGCGCTCGAGTCGCGGACGCACCTGGGGCAGCAGGGCGTTGGCCTCGTCCACGGTGAACAGCCGGATGCGCACGTCGGGACTCCTCGGGGAGCGGGTCGTTACTCGGTCTCGAAGGACTTGCCGCAGCCGCACGAACGGACGGCGTTGGGATTGCTGATGGTGAACCCGGTCGCCTGCAGCGACTCGACGTAGTCCACCTGCACGCCCTCGAGCACCTTGGCGCTGTCGGGATCCACGAACACGCGGACGCCGCCGAACTCGCCGACCCAGTCGTTCTCGTTGTGGGCCTCGGCGAACGACATGCCGTACTGGTGACCCGAGCAGCCGCCGGCGAAGACCGACAGGCGCAGGCCGAGCACGGGCTGCGGCTGCTGGGAGAGGAGTTCGTTGAGCTTGCGGCTGGCGATCTCGGTCAGGGTGACCATGGAAGCTGTCCTCCGGTGGGGGGCTGCGGCCGATCGGGTGGGGTCAAGGAGTGGGATGCGGCGACGGCCGCAGCGTCGCGGACAAGTTGCCGCAGATGTTCGGCCGGGGTCCAGCGGACGACGGCATAGCCGAGTTCGGCCGCCAGGGCCTCGGTGACGGTCCGCCGCATCTCGGCGAGGCCGGGCGCCCGCTCCCCGAGGGCTTCCTGCATGGACGTCATGCGGATGCCGTGCAGCCCGCAGGGGTGGATGAGCTCGAACCCGGCCATGTCCGGGCGGACATTGAGGGCGAAGCCATGATACCCGACCCACCGCCGCACGGCGACGCCGATGGAGGCGATCTTCCGGTGTTCGTCGAGCCAGACCCCGGTGCGGCCCGCGATGCGGCGCCCCTCGAGCCCATGGCGGCCGAGCGCCACGATCAGGGCCTGCTCGAGCGCCCGCAGCCAGCGGTGCAGGTCGCGCCCGACCCGGTCGAGCTGGATGACCGGGTAGCCCACGAGCTGCCCCGGCCCGTGCCACGTGACATCCCCCCCGCGCGGCACCTCGAACACCTCGACGCCGAGGCGCGCGAGCGTGGCCGCGTCGGCGATGACGCTGCCCTCGCTCGGCTGCCGTCCGATCGTGAGCACGCTCTCGTGGTCCGGGTAGAGCACCCAGTCACCGGTGCGGCCGGCCGCCCGCAGCCCGACGAGGGCGTCCTGCAGCGCGAGCCCCTCGCGATACGGGGTCGCGCCGAGGGCGCTCGCGTGGAGCGTGTCGTTCAGGCGTAGAACCACAGCAGTTCGGGGCGTTCGAGCAGCTCGCAGACGCGGCGCAGGTACTTCACCGCCAGCTCGCCGTCGATGACGCGATGGTCGAAGCCGATGACGGTGTTCATCATCGGGGCCACGACGATCTGGCCGTCCTTGACCACGGGACGCTCGACGATCTTGTGCACGCCGAGGATGGCCACGTCGGGCACGTTGATGACCGGCGCCGAGTTGATGGCGCCGAACACGCCCGCGTTCGAGATGCTGAACGTGCCGCCCTGGATGTCGTCGGCGGTGAGCTTGTCGGTGCGCGCGCGGTGCGCCAGGTCGGCCAGCTCGCTCGCGAGCTGCACGATGTTCTTGCGGTCGCAGTCCTTCAGGTTGGGCACGATGAGGCCCTTGTCGTCACGGCCCACGGCGATGCCGATGTTGTAGTAGCGCTTCACGATCATGGCGTCGCCGGCCGGCGAGACCGAGCCGTTCATCCACGGGTACTCCTTGAGCGCGAGCACCGCGGCCTTGATGAAGAACGCCATGTACGTGAGCTTGACGCCCTGGGCCTCGAGCTTGGGCGCCCACTCCTTGCGCAGCGCGACGACGGCCGACAGGTCCACCTCGTCGAAGCAGTGCGTGTGCG